>JANNYO010000472.1:0-7159 GCA_031410115.1 Rhodanobacteraceae bacterium
CAGCGGCAGGGATATCTGATTTCACACTGTTGCGACTAAACGGTGCAGTGCCCGCCGCAGCAAATGCATTCTGGCTAGGCTGGGATCGACGAAATATTGCGCTCGCAGGGGGTGCGGCAGTTGTGCATCACCCAAACAGGGAAGAAAAGCGAATCACCGTCGAGAATAACCCAGTGGCCATTTCAATTGCGTCGCAAACAATTACTGGCGCCGGTACCTCTTTCACGCTGGCGGCAGCCAATGCTTTGATCGTGGCTAATTGGGACGTCGGAACCACGGAAGAGGGCTCATCCGGCTCGGCACTTCTGACGCGCGACACCAAGCGCATTGTTGGAACCCTGTCCGGTGGCGGGGCGGCATGCAGCGGAACCGTGAACAACGGTCAGGAAGACATCTTTGCCCGCCTTTTCACCGGCTGGGAGGGCGAAAACACGTCCACCACGCGCTTAAAAGATCACCTCGATCCGCTCAACACATCGGCACAACAAGTACTGGATGGCATTGGGCTTTGCAACGCGCCATCGATCAGCCTAACGCCGAATTTAAACAACCCCAGCACGCGCGATGACGTGACCTACACCGCCGCCGTCAGCGGTGGCGTGGCACCGTATAGCTATGCTTGGGATATCGACGGCGATGGCGTGACGGATCGCACGTCAAGCACGAGTAATGTGCTGACGACCCGCTATGACCGCGCGCTGTCGATTGATGTGCGGCTTTCAGTGACGGATGCCGCCGGCTGTGCGGGCACGGTTAGCCGCGCGATGAGTATCGCCGCACCCGATTTACGTATTGACACCACGATCGCTGCGTCCAGCGAACAGCTGTGCGGCGACGGCGATGGCTTTTTTGATCCAGGTGAGCGCTGGCGCGTTAAAGCGAACGTGCGTAATTTTAGTTTGGCGTCGGTTAGCGGCTTGGCGCAATTTGCGCCCAATGTCGTGGCGGGCGCATCGCCGTTGATCGTCACCCAAGGTGCCGGCGCAATCGGCAATCTGGCCTCCGGGCAAACCGTACAAACAAGTGCTGACGTGAAGATTCCCACTGACGCCGCATGTGGTGCAGTTCTGGGCTTGAACTATGTCGCGGGCATTGATGATCGCGCCGTTACGGTTGTATCTAGCCGTTTGAATTTAACCCTTTCCGCAGCTTGCAATGTCGTCAACACCTGCCCGCTACCGGCACAAATCGCGCTGCGCGGCGGTAGTTTTTTCAACGGTGCCCGTGGCGGCGATGGACTGGTTACCTTTGTGATCGCACGACCTGCGCCGCAATTGCCGCTATTTTTTGGCGCATGGTTTACCGCCGAGCCAAACCGGCGTTCGCTGTGGTACGTAATCACCGGCGATCTGGTGGGCAACCAAGTGAACGCGCAGATTTTAAAGACGAAACAAACCATTTCTGCGCCGAGCTTCACGGTCACCAACTCAGAAGTCGGCAAGGCACAGATCAATCTGATGACGCCAGAAAAATTCCTGCTGAGCTATCAATTTAGCGGTGGCCCGAGCGCCGGGCGCAGCGGGGGTGAAATCATGCAGCATTTGTTCGAGGGCTTAAGCCCGGCGATGCCGGACATCACCGGGCATTATTTCAATCCGGCGGAATCCGGCTGGGGCCAAACCTATGAAAGCTATGTTAGTGCGGGCGTGGCGCAGCAATTCACCTTGACCTATTTGTACGACGCTGCGGGCGAGCCGCGCTGGGTGCTCAGTAATATTATTGACAGCGCAGCGAGCGGCCCAGCGAACAGCTATGAAGTGCATTGCCCAGGCTGTGGCTGGATAGACTTTATCCCCACAGCGAAACCCGTGGGCACGCAATCGCGTCAATTTCCGAATGGTTTTGGTACGGTACTGGTCGGCACGCAATTCGTGCTGCCCGCACCACTGAGCGGAACTTGGAACAAAAACGCCACGTTAAATGCGTTGAGCAACCGGCCCAATTAGCGCGCATCGCGCATCCAAGCGCGAGCAGTTTACGTATCATGCGACGATTCAGCGCGGCGATGTGCAGGTGGATTTGATGAAAGATTTTACCAAAATGTGCCTATGGGTCAGCGCTTTTGCGCTTGCGCACCCAGCGCTTGGTGCAGACGGGAAATTACTTGGCACCGGCGGGCTGGTGTCCATTGAAGGTAATGCGGGCGGCGGTATCACGCCTTGGGCAGTGCTTGCAGGCTATGGCGAGAATGATCAATGGAGTGCGTCAGCGGCAGTGACGCAGGTGCAAACGCAAGATTTTCGCCTGCGCAGTGCCAGTGTCGCGCTTGGGATTTACAACCGGGTTGAACTGAGTTTCGCGCGGCAGCGCTTTGATATTCCAAACGATACGCTGGGCCAGGAGATATTCGGCGCCAAAGTACGCGTCGCCGGGGATTTAATTTATGGCTCGCTGCCGCAGGTGAGCTTAGGTACGCAATTTAAGCGCAGTACGGATGCAAATACGCTGGCGGCGCTAGGCATTGCTGACACACGCGATGTTGACTTGTACGCCAGTGTCAGCCGACTATTTTTGCAGGGCCCGTTTGATCGCAGCACGTTGGTGAATGCCACCGTGCGCTCAACGAAGGCGCAGCAAACCGGCCTATTAGGATTTAGCGCGAAACGTAAGTTGGTATTTGAAGGCAGTGCCGCGCTGTTACTAAGCCGATCCTTGGCGCTTGGGCTTGAATACAAATCAAAGCCAGATCAACTTCCGGGCCTGCGTGAAGACGCTTGGAGAGACGTATTTTTGAGCTGGTTTCCAAATAAAAATCTGACGCTTGCACTCGCTTACGTCGATTTAGGCGCAGTTGCAGGTAAAAAAAATCAAAGCGGCTATTTCTTCACGCTTCAGGGGCAATTTTAATGATTTTGAAAAAGACACTTTCAATGACGCTGAAGCTCACCGCAGTCGTCGGCGCACTCTTTGGCTGCGCGCAAGCGCCCAGCGCTATCGGGTCAGAATCCGATCAGCCAATAACGGTATCTGATTTGTACCAAGATTTAGGCGGCAAGTCCGGCGTTGCGCGCTTAGTCGACAAGTTGATTGAAAACTATCGCGCTGACGCGCGTATTAATGTTTTATTCAACGAAACGAATTTTGAATATTTTAGCGCGCGTTTAAATGAATACATTTGCGTGCGTGCCGGCGGTGGCTGCGAATATAAAGGTTTAGATATGATCGCGACGCATTCTGGCATGGATATAAAAGAACGCGAGTTCAACTATTTTGTCGAAGATAGTCAAAAAGCCATGTCTGAGGTTGGCATCGCGGTTGGTGTGCAAAATCGCTTGCTTAAGCTATTAGCGCAGGATCAGCCGGATGTGGTGCACCAGTAATCCGCTTCGCATTGCCGCCTGCTGGCCGGCGGTCGGCAAACATCGATTTGAATTTTGCCGCCATATTTTGATCAACTAATTCGGGCACGCATCTGCCAAAACTCGGGCAAACCAAACGATGTCATGCCAGATTTAGCCGCAGTGGCTGGCTAAGCCGCTAAAATTGCGCCACAGTCAAAATAGAGTGCGCTTGAACTATGTGTGGAATCGTTGCCGCTACGGCATTTGTAGATATTGTTCCGATCCTAATTGACGGCCTAAAAGCTTTGGAATATCGCGGTTATGACAGCGCGGGCATGAGTGTTGCGACGCTAAACGGCTTACAGCGACTGCGCGCCAAGGGCAAGGTGAAAGATTTGGAAGCCTTACAGCGCGCCACACCCTTAGTTGGCAAATTTGGCATCGCACACACCCGGTGGGCGACGCACGGCGCACCCAACACGCTCAATGCACATCCGCATATTTCTGGTGACATCAGCGTGGTGCACAACGGCATTGTGGAAAACCACGCGGAATTGCGCAGCGAACTCATCGCATTGGGCTATGCGTTTAGCTCTGAAACCGATACCGAGGTGATTGCGCATTTAATTGCGCACGAACAAGCGACAAATGGCTCGGACTTATTAGCGGCAACCAAAGCTGCCCTCAAACGTTTTCGTGGCGCCTATGCGATTGCGGTGGTTTCTATGCGCGAACCTGGACGCATAGTCGGCGCACGCGCGGGCTCGCCGTTGGTGCTGGGGATTGGTGAGGAAGCAAACTACTTAGCGTCTGACGTGTATGCACTGCTGGCACAGACACGCAACTTTATCTATTTGCACGACGGCGATATTGTTGATGTGCGGCAAAATTCGTGTCAAATCTATGATCCGTCGGGCGCGCCAATTTCCCGGCCAGTGAAGCGCACCGAGCTTTCCGCAAACGCAGTTGAGCGCGGCGAATATCGTCACTACATGTTGAAAGAAATCCACGAACAGCCCCAGGCTGCGGCGGAAACCTTGGAGGGCAGAATCGCGGGATCGAAGATTTTGACCGAAATTCTAGGTGTCAATGCGCGCCAAATGCTGAAAGACACGCGCGCTGTGCAAATCGTTGCGTGTGGCTCGAGTTTTCATGCGGCGCTCGTCGCGCGACACTGGATTGAAAATTTAAGCGGCCTGCCCTGTTTGGTCGAAATCGCTAGCGAATATCGCTATCGTGATGCCGCAGTAATTCCCGGCTCTTTGTTCGTAACGGTCAGCCAATCTGGCGAAACGACCGACACCTTAGAGGCGTTGAAACTGGCGAAAACGCGCGGCTATCAGGCAATGCTCGCGGTGTGCAATGTGCCGGAAAGCTCACTGATTCGTGAAAGTGATTTGGTGCTGATGACGCGCGCAGGACCAGAGATTGGGGTGGCTTCAACCAAGGCATTTCTAACGCAACTAGTGGCTTTTGCGCTGATTGCGCTGGAGCTTGGGCGCGCACACGGCTTAGATCCGGCGCGCTATGCGGATTGCGTTGCGCAGCTCGAAGCGTTGCCGCTTGCGATCACCGAGGCGCTCAAATTGGACGGAGAAATTAAGCTGCTCGCCGAACACTTTGCGCAAAAGCAGCACGCATTATTTTTAGGGCGTGGCCAGCAGTTCCCGATCGCTCTTGAGGGTGCGCTCAAGCTGAAAGAAATCAGCTACATCCATGCTGAAGCCTATCCGGCGGGCGAGCTGAAACACGGCCCGCTTGCGCTGGTCGATAAAGACATGCCAGTGATTGCGGTGGCACCGAATGACAAGCTGCTGGAAAAGCTGAAAAGCAATCTGCAAGAGGTGCGTGCGCGGGGCGGCGAAATGTTTGTGTTCGCCGATGCGCATGTCGCTGAAATGATGGCAGATGATGCCGAACATCTGATCACAATGCCCGCCTGCGGCGAATTCATTGCGCCGATTTTATTCACCGTGCCGCTACAACTATTGGCCTACCACGTTGCAGTATTGCGTGGCACGGATGTCGATCAGCCACGCAATTTGGCGAAAAGTGTTACGGTGGAGTGACCGATATCGGCCACGCCAAAGCACTTGATCACACGATTGCGAAAATATTGAGGCACGTATGCTAGTGATCGCACGACTGCCAAAATCCGCCAAGCGCGCCGCACTCTTGCTGCTCGCGCTGTGTGCCTGGTTTTTTATCGCCCCCTGGACCAGCGCGTTCGACGAGAAAAACCCTGATTGGGAGCGCGCAAGCGCCCCACCTAGTGTAAGTAGTGGGCATTATTTTGGCACCGATGCCATCGGGCGCGACTTATACGTCCGAACCGCAGCCGGCGGACGGTTGAGTCTGGCGGTTGGGGTGTCGGCCGCGCTAATCGCGCTGATTTTCGGTACGCTTTACGGTGCGCTCGCAGGATTTTTAGGCGGCGGCGTGGGCGAAGCGATGATGCGCTTTGTCGATCTCTGCGCCACCTTGCCGTTTTTACTGGTGGTTATTTTTGTGCTGACCCTGTTCGCCCCTAGCTTGACGCTTTTGGTGCTGCTGCTGGGCAGCTACGGATGGCTTGATGTCGCGCGGGTGGTGAAATTAGAAGCGTCGGCGTTGAGTGAACGCACCTACATGCGCGCGGCTGAAGTTTTGGGTTTAAGTGCGTCACGTCGATTGTTCCGGCATTTGCTGCCCAATTTGCTGCCGTTTGCGCTATTAGCCCTTACTTTGGCGCTACCAAGTGCAGTGCTTATGGAATCGTTTCTCAGTTTTTTAGGTGTCAGCCCAGCGCAAGCGCAGGGCAGTCTAGGCAGTTTGTTGAGTGAAGGTATGCAGGATCGCGAGTACGCGCCGTGGACCTTGATCGTGCCCGCGTTTGTGCTGACCGCGCTGCTGTACGCGTTACAAGAGTTGACCGATGGCGTTCGCACCGCACTGCGGTGAGCCTTTTCAAGCAATTCGAAATTGGTCGGAACGGCGAGATTTGAACTCGCGACCCCCACCACCCCAAGGTGGTGCGCTACCAGGCTGCGCTACGCTCCGACTTTTCGACTGCGCTTAAAGAATGCTGTTGCCAAAATACTGTGGCAAGTGCCTTTAAGCCTTCAACAACTCTAAAACTCCTTCGAGTTCTAGTCGCAGATTGCGAATCATTTCGATTCTTGCATCTGCTGCTTCATTTTTCAATGCTTCTGGTTTAGCACTTTCGCGCATTGCGTCCCCTTCAATCCGTTGACGCGCGCCGCCGATGGTAAAGCCTTCGTCATACAACAGTGTTCTAATCTGGCGAATCACCAAAACATCGTGCCGTTGGTAATAACGCCTATTCCCACGCCGTTTAACGGGCTTGAGATTTGGAAATTCTTGCTCCCAGTAGCGAAGCACGTGCGGCTTGACCAAACACAAATCGCTGACTTCACCGATCGTGAAATAGCGCTTTGCCGGAATTGGTGGTAGCTCGTTATTGCTTCCCGGATCCAGCATGTGCTTCCACGCGAGCCTTTAGTTTTTGACCAGGGCGGAAGGTTACCACGCGCCGCGCCGAAATCGGTATCGCCAATCCAGTTTTTGGATTACGTCCGGGCCTTTGATTCTTCTTGCGCAAATCAAAATTACCAAAGCTTGACAACTTGACGCTGTCGCCGGACTCAAGCGCAACCGTGATGACGTCGAAGAACGCATCGACAAATTCTTTTGCCTCACGTTTGTTCAGGCCGACGTCTTCAAACAAGCGTTCGGCCATTTCAGCTTTGGTGAGCGACATCCGTGTTTAACCTGCTGAGCGTTGGTTGAGGTAAGGACTTAAGAGCGGATCACGCCGCCAAGGTCGGCAGCAATTGCAGTGATTATTCGCTGTACCGCTGCATCCACTTCTTGATCGC
>JANNYO010000473.1:0-2850 GCA_031410115.1 Rhodanobacteraceae bacterium
CGGCACCACTCTTACTTATCAGACGCCGCTATCGGCGTGATTACCGGCTTTGGCGCGCACTCTTATGGGCTAGCGCTGGACGCCGCCATTCAACGCCTGCAAGGGGACAAATAGTTGGCTATGGATCTACGCAAAATTAAAAAACTGATTGAGATGCTGGAAGAAAGCAACCTGTCAGAAATTGAAATCAAAGAAGGCGAGGAAAGTGTGCGCTTGAGTCGGCAAATGACGCCAATGCCGGGAATGATGCTGCCGCAGATGCTGCCGAATTATGCAATGCAGGCACCGCAGCCGCTGTCGCAGCCGCACATGCAAGCGCCGATTGCCGTAGACGCAACACCCGCCCCGGTTGCCGAACGTGCGCCCGGGCAAACCCTGCGCAGCCCGATGGTTGGCACGTTTTACACCAGTCAGACGCCTGGGCAACCGGCGCTCGCGAAAGTCGGCCAGGTAGTCAAAGTGGGTGACACCCTCGGCATCGTTGAGGCGATGAAAATGTTCAATCCAATTGAAAGTGAATTCGCCGGTACGATCATTAAAATTTTGGTCGACAACGGTGCGCCGGTTGAGTTTGATCAGCCGCTGATGGTTATCGAATAATGCTCGAGAAAATCGTTATCGCTAATCGCGGCGAAATCGCGTTGCGTATTGTTCGCGCCGCCCAGGCACTGGGCATACGCACCGTGGCGGTGCATTCCACCGTTGATAAAAACTTAAAGCATGTCGCGATGGCGGACGAATCCGTCTGCATCGGGCCGGCGGCAGCGGCGCACAGCTATTTGAATATGGCGGCGATCATTGCGGCGGCTGAAGTTACCGATGCGCAAGCGATCCATCCGGGCTATGGTTTTCTCGCGGAAAACGCCGACTTTGCCGAACGTGTGGAAAAATCTGGTTTTATTTTCATTGGCCCGCGCGCGGAAACCATTCGGCTGATGGGCGATAAGGTCAGCGCAATTCGCGCGATGAAAGAAGCGGGTGTGCCGTGTGTGCCGGGTTCTGGTGGCGCGCTCGGTGATGATTTTAATAGAAACGCCAAAATCGCGAAAGAAATCGGCTATCCAGTGATCATCAAAGCCTCCGGCGGCGGTGGCGGCAAGGGCATGCGCGTGGTGCATACCGAAATGGCGCTGATGGCGGCGATCACCATGACCAAGGCGGAAGCAAAAGCGGCGTTTTCTAACGACGAGGTGTATCTCGAAAAATATTTAGAGAACCCGCGTCACATTGAAATTCAGGTGCTCGCCGACCAGCACGGCAATGCGATCCACTTGGGCGAGCGTGATTGCAGCCTGCAGCGGCGGCACCAAAAAGTGGTCGAGGAATGTCCGGCGGTTGGCATCACCGCTGATGAACGCGAGCAAATAGGCAAGGTGTGCGTGGATGCCTGCCACCGCATCAACTATCGTGGTGTCGGCACGTTTGAGTTTTTGTATGAGCGCGGACGCTTCTATTTTATCGAAATGAATACCCGCATCCAGGTCGAACATCCGGTGACGGAAATGGTGACTGGCATTGACTTGATTACTGAGCAATTGCGCGTTGCGGCGGGCGAAAAGCTGCGCATCAAGCAAGCCGATGTGCGTTGGACTGGGCATGCGATTGAATGCCGCATCAATGCGGAAGATCCGGAAACCTTCATTCCGAGCCCCGGCGTGATCAAACGCTTTCATCCGCCCGGCGGCCCCGGAATTCGTTTGGACACGCATATCTATGATGGTTATGCGGTGCCGCCAAATTACGACGCGATGATCGGCAAAGTGATCGCACATGGCGCCAACCGCACCGCTGCAATTGCGCGTATGCGGGTCGCGCTGGGCGAGCTGGTGGTAGAGGGCATTAAGACCAACATTCCGCTACAGCAGAAAAATATGATCGACCAAGTGTTTCAGCTGGGTGGATTTAACATCCATTATTTGGAACGCAGACTGCTGGAGCAGCGGGGCAAGTCGGATAGTTAGCGCCTTAGTGGGCATCGCCCAGATTTTGCAGAAAGAAACTTGCACATCGTCATCCCGGCGCACGCCGGGAACCATGCGACCTGCGACGCTGGATTTCAAATCCAGCCAAAAGGCTAAATTTGCGGTTTTTGACCTTACCGGTTGATGCACCCTAAGCGCAGCCGGGCCGTACCGCCTTTCGGCGAGACTTGAGCGGCAAACGATGCCGATGTGCATTTCCGCACGTAAAAAAATCACTGGCAATATGACCATGCTTGACGTCCAGTTGCCCCTGCGATGGCGTCATTTACTCAGGGATTTAGAACAAAGTGTGACGTGCTCCGCTGAATGAGGTTGGTAAATCGCATGCCCGACTCAAAACGGCAGGTCCTCAGTGCTCGCGAACGTTCGTTTTGGGTGAAATCTATCAGGCGAGAGAAAATTCACTTAAATGAAGGCATAAACACGCTCTAACCAGGGTTCGCAGTGGCGCGGATGGTTGCGTTGCCTAGCCGCACAGCTCGGCTTGTGGCACGCGCGAAATCTTCAATGCCATGTTGCGCAATTGTTGCGAACCTTGTGTTGCCTTGGCAAAACATCCAAACCAAACATGTTTTCCGACTGCGAAATTCAGTGCAATCTTCAGTACGACCGTTGCTTATGCCGCAACTGTGAGGCATTCAGCTACACAAAAGTTCATGCTTTAAACCAACTTAACGACCACGCCGCCGCGTTAACGTTCGCAGGTTCGCGCCAGGCAAAAGACCGCCTTGCGTTTCCAAAAACTAAAACGGTATGGGGAAGTTTGAATGCGCACCAATGTTTTTTCATCAATGGCACGGCTTTTTGCCCTCAGCCTGTTTCTAATTTCTGCGCTTGGCTTTACCCAGGGCGCGTTTGCGCAGCAAAC
>JANNYO010000474.1:0-3570 GCA_031410115.1 Rhodanobacteraceae bacterium
CGGGTTTCGGGCGCTGATGCGCAAGTCCCGACTGTGGCTTGGGCTCGAACTTGCGGCGCGGTTCGTCGGCGACTTCGGCGGTTGGCGCAGCAAGCTGTTTCGGACGTCGGAACCAGTTCACCATGCGCGCGATTAAGCCGTCGCTTTGTGCTGGCAGGGCAATTTCAGGTGTCGGAGCTTTCGGCGCAGGCACAACAGTTGCGGGCAAAACTTTGTCTACCGCAGGCGTTTGCGCTGCCGCGACCGCGCCTACCCACCCTTCAGTCGGCACTGCCTGCGGCGGCTTGACTTTTTTGTAGCTAGGCTCGTCCGTTGCTTCCGATGATTTAACTCGTTCGATCTGATATTCCGGCGTTTCCATATGCTGGTTCGCCAGCACAATCAACGGCACGCCATGGCGTGATTCCAAAGTTGCCAGCGAATTGCGCTTTTCATTCAGTAAGAAATTCGCAACGTCCGGTGGCACATGCACCAACACTTGCGCAGTCTGCGCCCGCATGACCTGTTCTTCGGCTAAGCGCAGAATCGACAGTGCCAGTGACTCGACGCCTCGGATATGACCGTGGCCTTGGCAGCGCGGGCAGCTCATTTCATGCGCTTCGCTCAATGCTGGGCGCATTCGCTGGCGCGACATTTCCATGAGACCAAAGCGCGAAATTTTGCCGATTTGGATGCGCGCGCGATCCAGTTTCAACGCGTCTTTCAAACGCTCTTCGACCTGACGCTGATGGCCGGTGGACTCCATATCAATGAAGTCGATTACCACCAGGCCGCCGACGTCGCGCACACGCAGCTGCCGACCAATTTCTTCTGCAGCCTCTAAATTGGTGTTTAACGCGGTTTCTTCGATATCGCCGCCTTTGGTGGCGCGCGCGCTGTTGATATCAATTGCGGTCAGCGCTTCGGTTTTGTCCACAACGATCGAACCGCCCGAGGGCAAACGCACCGTGCGCGAGTGCGCGGACTCAATCTGCGTCTCAATCTGAAAGCGCGTAAACAGCGGCGTGGCATCGGTGTAATGCTTAAGTTTGCGCAAATTCCCAGGCATAACTTGGGCGGTAAATTCGCGCGCTTCTTCATACATGGCATCGTCGTCAATCAATACCTCGGCGATGTCATTACGTAAATAATCGCGCAGCGCTCGAATCAAAAGCTTTGATTCCTGATAAATCAGAAATTGCCCCGATTTAGCTTTGGCGGCGTCAGAAATCGCGCTCCACAGCTTCACCAGGTAATCCAAGTCCCACTGCAACTCTTCCAGTTCGCGACCCATACCGGCGGTACGGATAATCATGCCCATATTGTCGGGCACGTTGAGTTGATCGAGCTGTTCTTTTAAGTTTGCACGTTCATCACCTTCGATGCGCCGGGAAACGCCCCCAGCGCGCGGCGAATTGGGCATTAAGACCAAATATCGACCGGCTAAGCTGACAAATGATGTTAGCGCCGCACCTTTATTACCACGCTCCTCTTTGTCAATCTGGACAATAATTTCTTGCCCTTCTTTCAATAACTCACGGATTGAGTTTTTATTTGCCGAAGTACCTGGTTGAAAATATTCCCTAGCAATTTCTTTCAACGGCAAAAAGCCATTTTTATCCGAACCGTAATCGACAAAACAGGCTTCTAAACTGGCTTCAACTCGGGTAATTCGACCTTTGTAAATATTAGATTTGGTGTGGCCTTTTTCCGGTACTTCAACATCCAAGTCATACAGATTTTGCCCTTCAACAATCGCAACCCGAATTTCTTCCGCTTGCGTTGCATTGATTAACATGCGTTTCATTTTATTTTCCCCCGCGCTTCCACCGCTGTCTTCTCTGGCCTTCCGGGCGATTCAGAGTGAAACCTAAGGCTAATTTATCCACAAGCGATCAGAATTATGAATTCCAGACTTGCAGCTAGCCACGCGGGCGCGCGTTTTTCTTTTCTTTTTGTATGTTCGGTCTAGCCCTTGGCCTACACTCACAAGCCGTTTGTCCCATCTGCCGTGTCGCTATTGCGAGATGCAGTTGAACTTACGGATTATTTTGTGGCGCCGTCGGCTTGAATGTGATCAAACCCGCGCGCTTTTGGGCCCGAACGGGTCGAGTTTAACAGTCTTTTGGAGAACGCGTTGCCATCCACCCCAGTCAAGTCCAGCCAAACCGGCAGCCCGGGCAAAAAGAGCGGTTACGCCGCGATGAAAAAATTGGCCGGAAAACCCGCCAGCACCGCGGTGGCGCAGATGATCGCGAACCGTAGCAGCGTGCCTGAAAACCGTGCGGCGTCCGAATCACGCAGCGTGTCAGGCGCTGCACGCGTTGGCAAGGCGCGGCCTCTGGGGGCTGCACGTGCGAGCGTTGATACGCGTTCGAGTATTGACAGACGTATCGGCACGCTGCACGAAGCTGAACGCGTACACAATATGAATGCCCGCAAGAACGCAAGCGACGCCGCGCGCGCTGCAAGTCCACGCAGCGATGGCGCCCCAAACGTGCGCACCCTGACCGTAAGTTTCGAGCACATCGGCCAGCGCATTGATAATTTTTTGGTGCGCGAACTCAAAGGCGCGCCGAAAAGCTTGGTGTATCGCATTTTACGCTCGGGTGAAGTGCGCGCGAATTCCAAACGTGTGAAACCCGACTACCGGGTACAGCAGGGTGATTTATTGCGCATTCCGCCAATTCGCCTCGCCGAACAGACCGCCGTTGCGCCGTCGTTGCAGAGCATCGAATGGCTCGCAAATGAGATCTTGCACGAAGATAAATCGTTGATTGTATTGAATAAACCATCAGGCCTAGCCAGCCACGGCGGCAGCGGCTTAAGTTTTGGCGCAATCGAGGCGATGCGTGCACTTAAACCAAGGGAAACGCTTGAGCTAGTGCATCGTTTGGATCGCGATACCTCCGGCTTGCTGCTGATTTCAAAAAAACGCAGCATGCTAACCACGTTGCAAACCGCAATGCGCGATGGCGAAGTCACCAAACGCTATCAGGCGCTCATCATGGGCGCGCCAAAAGAGGATCGCTTTGAGGTCAACTTACCGCTTTTGAAAACCGAGCATGCCAGCGGCGAGCGCGTGGTGCGGGTGTCTGAAGATGGCAAAGCCGCGCGCACATTTTTTACCGTACTCGAACGTTTCGATGGTGCCACGCTAGTGCAAGCCGAGCTTGGCACCGGGCGCACGCATCAAATTCGCGTACACGCGCAATCTTTCGGTTCACCGTTGGCAGCAGACCCAAAATACGGCAACGAAGCGTTTAATCAACGCGGCAAAACCCTCGGCCTAAAACGCCTGTTTCTGCACGCAGTCAGCGTCGCGTGGAAGCAAGATGGTGAGTTACGCACCTTCCAAAGCGTGTTGCCGGACGAACTGAAAGCGGTTTTGGCAGCTTTGCGCAAGCAAATGGATCGAACAGCCACATAGTTTCAAACCGTTCGATGAAAAAGAGTCTCGCCGCAAGGCGACACGGAAAAAGAGTCTCGCCGCAAGGCGACACGGAAAAAAGAGTCTCGCCGCAAGGCGACACGGAAAATGAGTCTCGCCGCAAGGCGACACGGAAAAATGAGTCTCGCCGCAAGGCGACA
>JANNYO010000475.1:0-7914 GCA_031410115.1 Rhodanobacteraceae bacterium
CAGGTCACTAGCCCAAACGACCCCGAAAACCAAAGCTCTCCCGTAGGCGCAAAATCCGAGGTGGGATTGGTCGGAATAAAACGTTCAAAACGTATGTCGGCGTGCGCGGCGGTGGCGTACAGCAGGCTGAGTAGTACCCAAAGAATAAGCAGATTTTTCACGGTGATGCCTTTATTAGTGCGAGTTTGCCGGCTGAATGAGGCCTTGAATCAGCTGTGACCATATTACCGTCACTGCGAGGCGACGCGGCAGTCTCGAATTTGCAGCTGAGATTGCTTCACTGTGTTCGCAATGACCTGACGACACAAATAGCAATTCGCCGAAGGCGGATAAATTGCGAAACTGAAACGAAGTTTCTTCAAAGCCGCCCGCTGATCAAAGCACGTCGGCTTCAACCGTCGCCTGCGGAAACTCAATCTTTGCGCAGGTGCCAACCCCGAGCGTACTAGTCAGTGTTACCGGCCAAGAAAAACGCTCGGATAGTCGGCGCACGATGGTCAGCCCAACGCCATGGCCGCCGCGTGGCGCGCCCTGCCCGCGAAAAAAGGGCTGAAAGATATGCGCCATATCCGATTCGCTCATGCCGTGCCCGGTGTCGGTAATGGTGATGCTTTTACCGGTAATTTCAACGGTTACCGCGCCCGCATCGGTGTAGCGGCAGGCGTTGCGAATTAAATTACCAATCATCACGGAAACTACTTTGCCCGGTGCAACCATCGTCAGGTGATTCGCTTCGATCAGTTTTAAGGTGACGCGTTTTTGCGCCAAGATGGTTTCGGCGCGCTCGATTTCTTCGCGCACGATGCTGTTTAAATTGAGCAAATCTTCCGGCAGGCCAGATGCCGAATCGCGCGCGAGCAACAAAAATGCCTCGATCAATGCTTCCATTTCGCGGCTTGCAGATTCAATCCGGCGCACGTTGCGCTCGGCAAAGGCATCGACGTTGGCATCGGTAAGCAGCACTTCACAGGCAAGTTTGATCACGGTTAGCGGGCTGCGCAGTTCATGGCTGGCATCGCGGGTGAAGGTGCGTTCGCGCTCGACCAGTTCACTGATGCGTTCGCTGTAGCCGCGCAATGCTTCCGCCAACACCTGGGTTTCGCCCTCCAAATCGCTCGGCACGCGCTCCGGCGCGAGTGCGGCACTGTCGGGAATTTTTGGGTCCCAGCGGCTGACTTCATTGGCCAGCCAAATCACCGGCGAAATCGCGCGCCTGGACAATCGATAGGCCGCAAGGGACGCCAGATAGATGAAGATCAGTACCAAAATCAGCGGCACTAAGCCAAACAGTAGCGCTAGTTTGCCAACGTTTTGCTGATCAAATAAAAGCGTTAGGCGGCCGTGGCGAATGTCGCTGACATATACCAACGGTCGGCGTCCATCGCTCAGGCGTAAGTTGTGAAAGCCCAGCGGTAACGTCGCAAGTTCCGGCGGTAGCGTGCGCACGGCGCGGGCGTGCGCTGCGTCTGGCTGCAAATAGCCCTGCATATTCGATGTATTGGGCTCGCTCGCTAACACGTCTTGATCTAGGCGCTTGTCGTAGTGCGCTGCTTCGTCCTTCAGCGCACGGCGAATCAACACGTCTTCCAAAATCGCGGCTGTTGCATAGATGCCCAGCAGCGTGGCGCACGCTACGGCGACCGCCTGCAAAATAAAGACGGTGCCAAGCTTGCTGTGCAAGGACTTCGATGCATCCGCTTGCATACGCGCGCCGCTGGCTAACGACGCTGTTGCTTCGCTGCTGACGCTTTTTACCGGCGCAACGCGCACCGATTTTAGCTCAGGCTTGCCATCCGCGCTGGATGCCATAAATCAAGCGCCAGCCACCATCGCATTGGGCACCTCTGCATCTAAATCAGACAAGCGATAGCCAGCGCTGTGAATGGTGTGCAGCAATGCTTTTTGAAACGGCTTATCAATCACTTTGCGCAGATTGTACAAATGGCTGCGCAGGGTATCGCTGTCGGGCAACATGTCGCCCCAAACTTCGCGTTCGATATCGCGCCGGCTAACCACGCGCGGCGATTCGCGCATCAAAATCGTCAATAGTTTCAAACCTATTGGGCTGATCAACAAATCTTTGCCGGCGCGCGTCAGCCGCAGTGTTGCCGAATCCAGCACTAAATCACCTACCTTCAGCACGCCCTGGCTGACCTGGCGCCGGTCGCGCCGAATCAAGCTACGAATACGGGCCTCTAGCTCTTTGAGCTCAAATGGCTTGACCAAATAATCATCCGCGCCCGCATCCAGGCCGGTTACTTTGTCTTCCAGGGTGTCGCGCGCGGTCAAAATCAGCACCGGCGTTGAGCGTTTTGCGTCTTGGCGCAGCTTGCGACAGACTTCCAGGCCGTCCATTCCCGGCAACATCAAATCCAGAATCACGACGTCATAGCTGTTGGTAACGGCTAAATGTAATCCCGTTACACCATCGCTGGCGTAGTCGAGCGAATAGCCGCGACGTTCTAAAAATTCACCGACCATCTCGGCAATACCGCGATTGTCTTCAACCAAAAGGATCAGGCCCGCTTGCTCTTCTCGTGTTTTCATTACCGTTGCTCCGCAAAAAATCAAACCAGGATAGGCGATTTCATGTTTGTGAAGATAGCCGTCCGTGGGTGATTGTTGCGTCAAGATTGCGCTATAAAAAGCGCACGCCATATGTCACGCTGCGCGCTCATCGAACCTTTGAGTAGCGCCGTGACGACCCTGAAAACCGCACAAAAAAACCTGCCCGAACATTGGCCCGCATGGGCAAAAAAGTTTGCCGAGCTGTATTTTTCTGGCACCACCGCAATGTTTGTGCTGCACGGTAATGTCTCAGATTTGTATGCCTTGGCGGACGCCAAGTTTGCCAGCCTGAACGAATTTTTAGCGGCAGAAATGTTTGGTCGCTGGGAGTTAGTGCTGGGCTTTGATTTGGCGCGTGGCCTGCGCCCACTGGGTGGCAGCGATGCGAAACGCCAGCTGGAAATGGTGTCGTTGCTATCGCGCAAACTGGCTGACCAGAAACTGCTGCCGAAAGACCCGACAACGGTGTTGTCATTACTGGATCGCTACGTGAACGAGCAATTGACCAATGATGCCGGTGATCAGCTCAGTACCGCAATCGTCATTGATTACGCGTCGTTTTTAGTGCCGGCTGGCGACCGTTTGCAGGGCAATAGTGCGCAGCATCTCGTCACACTGCTGAACTGGGCCGCAAACCCCTACATCAAACGCGCCAACATCGCATTTATCTTGATTGATTCACGTTTGAGTGACGTACACGAGCGTTTGACCAGCTCCGCCCACGTCGCTACGCTGGAATTGCCGCTTCCTGATGAGGCGGCGCGCGCTGCGTGGCTAACCAGTCAGATGCAGGGCAGCGAAATCGCCAGCTATAGTGATTTTGACGCGGTCACCTTGGCAAAGCTGACCGCCGGTACGTCACTAACGGACTTGGATGTGTTGGTGCGTTCTAGCCGGGAAACCGGGCAACGCTTGGACGACAAACAGTTCAAAGCGCGCAAAAAAACCCTGATCGAGCGCCAGGCGCAGGGCTTACTCGAATTTATTGAACCAAAATTCGGATTAGATATGGTGGTTGGTCACGAGGCGGCGAAAAAACGTCTCAAAGAAGACGCCGAATTACTGCGTTTAGGGCGCTTGGACGTGGCACCGATGGGCTATTTATTTAACGGCCCAGTTGGCACGGGCAAGACCTTTCTAGCGACCTGCTTGGCGGGCTCGATTGGCATTCCGTGCGTGCAGCTGAAAAATTTTCGCAGTAAATATGTCGGTGAAACCGAAGGAAATTTAGAGCGCGTATTGAGCGTGCTGCGCGGCATGGGCCCGGTGATGGTGATTATTGACGAAGCCGACACCATGCTCGGGGATCGCGAATCCGGCGGTGATTCGGGCGTCGGTTCGCGCGTGTTCGGCATGATTGCCAATGCCATGGGCAACACCGAATATCGCGGCAAAATCGTCTGGATGCTGTTGACCGCACGGCCGGATTTATTACCGGTTGATATTAAGCGTCAAGGCCGCGCAGAAATTCACGTGCCGCTTTTTTACCCACAAACGCAGGCGGAGATTAAGCAGTACTTTTCGATTTTGGCGAAAAAATTCGGTGCTGTTTTAGCCGTGGATGCGGTGCCGGATGTGGCGGAAGAACACGTTGGGCATTTATCCGGTGCCGACATTGAAGCACTGGTCGGGCGCGCCTGGCGCAATACTTTACTTGCGAAAAAAGTCGCGCTCGATACCGACAGCATTCAACAGGTGCTGGCCGGTTTTATGCCATCGACACAAACCGTCGAGCGCGAGATGCAAGAGCTTGCCGCGATTATCGAATGCACCGAGCGCGAGTTTTTAGTGCCCAGCGCCTTGGCGAAACTTGCCGCCGCTGGTGGCCGCGAAGAATTGCAAAAGCGTTTCAAAATGCTGACCGCGCAGGCAGGGTGAGCGACAAGATGTACACGGCTTGTTGATGGAAAATCTTATGCCACCGCTGAGCTTGCCGCGCCAGAATTTAGTTGACCCGAGCATTGCTGGTCCGAGCATTGCTGGCCCGAGCATTGCTGGCCCAGGCATTGCTGGTGCAAACATTATTGGCCCAAGTTTACCCGGCACCTGGCGCAACGCCCTCAATCCACTGGAAGCGGCAGCGATTGAGATGCTGTTGCGCAATGGCGCCACCTTAGAAACCGGTTTAGCCGCCGCGCTAGCAATGCGCGGCGAACTGAGCGGCGATAGTTTCGTCGACATAGGCTTGTATGCCGACACCATTGCCGCGGAGTTCGACCCACTCCAGGAGCCACTGCGCTGGCCGGCACTTGGCGCGTGGCTGAGCGCGCTGCAAAGCTGCCCGATGGTTCGCCAAAATACCAACGAAACTTGTTTGCCGTGTCGCTGTCGCGAGACTGATCTGCCTTGTCCGCAAGCGGAGACTGCGCCATCAATTGCCACGCCACGCGTGCACGCGCTGGTGTTGGAAGGCAGCTATGTGTATCTGCACCGACTGTGGCGTGCTGAAGTTGCGTTGACAGATCAGATCACTGCGCTGCTGACCGAAGGCGCGCGTGCGTTTGAAAATACCGCGCAAAGTGCGCTTGATCGTGCCAATACGGCACTGATCCAGCGGCATTTTTGCCTACTAACCGGCGGGCCGGGCACCGGCAAAACCACCGCTGCGGCGCACTTGGTATTAAGCGCTGCGCGCACACTTTTTAGTCTGCACGCGCGTGCACCGATCGTGGCAATGTGTGCGCCGACCGGCAAAGCCGCAGCGCGCTTGGGCGAGGCGTTTGCCAGCCAGCTTGCGGGGTTACTGAGCGCATCTGACGCACCCGAATTGATCCACAGTTTGAGCGCGGTACGCAGCCAAACCGTGCATCGTTTGCTTCGCTTTCAGCCTGCTATGGATCAATTTCAAGCCGGCCCCAGAGCGCCGCTTGCCATCGATATTTTGCTCGTCGATGAGGCCAGCATGCTGTCGTTGTCGCTCATGCACGCTTTGTTTTCTGCGCTCACGCCCGGCACCAAAGTTTTGCTATTGGGGGATGCCAATCAGCTGAGCGCGGTGGAAAGCGGCACGCCTTTTGCGGATCTATTGCGGGTCGCGCGACTAGACCACATGCCTTTAAGTGGTTGTGCGGTTGAACTAACCCAGCAATGGCGCGCAAATGCGGGCTTAAGCGCCGGCGCCCAGGCGATACGCGCGATCGACGATGACGGCATTGAAGCCGCACTTCAGGCACTTTCGGGCTATCAAATGACCGACGCAAACGCCAACCCGGATCTGCTGTTACGCCGCCAAGTACAGGCAGGATTGTGGGACGGTTTGTTTCATGCCGACAGCTTAGAAAACGCATGGCGACAGCTCAATTCGGTGCGCGTGCTGTGTGTATTGCACGCTGGCCCAGCCGGGCAAATTCAAGCCAACCGCAGCATCGAGTTGGCGCTTCGTCAGCGCTTTGGTATTGCCAACGCGGCGCCATATTTCCGTGGGCAACTGCTGATGGCGACAAGCAATGACTACCGATTAGGGGTGATGAATGGTGACGTCGGCCTGTGCTGGCCCGATGCCGATGGCAAGCTCGCGCTTTATTTCGCCACCGCAAGCCAAGTATCGGATGCCGAACGCAGCACGGGCGAGTTGACTGCGTTTACGCCGCAGGCCTTAGCGAACATCGTTCCCGCATTTGCGATGACGGTGCACAAAGCCCAGGGCTCAGAATTTGACGCGGTTACCCTGATCTTGCCGGAGCTAGAGGCGGCGCAGCTGGCGAAAATTGGCCTGCATCGCGCCTTGCTCTACACCGCCGTGACGCGGGCAAAATCGCAGCTCGTCATCGCTGCGTCAGCTGCTGTATTGCGCGCAGGTTTGAGCCATGTCGCGCCGCGAAATTCTGGTTTGGCGGCACGACTGATCTGCCGTGTCGCCTGTACGGCGAGACTGATCTGCCGTGTCGCCTGTACGGCGAGACTGATCTGCCGTGTCGCCTGTACGGCGAGACTCATCAGTCGGCACCCCAATACCCCCGGCAGTTACACAGCACTATGACTACACTTTGGGTATCCTTTGGGGATTGAACCGATGGAGGCATGATGGTTATTTTGGCGGACAAATCCGGCGCAAACGAAATCACCGGCAAAACAGATGTCGTGATTATTGGCGCTGGTGTTGCCGGCTTATGCTCGGCCTACAGCCTAGCCAAGGCTGGGCGCAGTGTGCGCGTGGTTGACCAAGACGTTCCTGGAGCCGGCTCAAGCTTTGGCAACTGCGGCATGATTTCGCCCTCGCACGTCTTACCCAATACCCTGCCCGGCCTGCCGTGGAAAGCCGTCAAGTGGATGTTTCAAAAATCCGCACCGTTTCGCGTGGTGCCGCAGGCGAATATGGATTTTATCAGCTGGATGTTCGGCTTTTGGCAGCGCTGCTCACGTGCCCAAGTGGCCCGCACAGCGCCGGCAATCAGCGCGATCTTGAGCAGCTCGCGCACGCTGATGCACGAGCTGGTCAGCCACGAAAGCATGCAGATGGACTACGCGCAAGACGGCTGCATCTATGTCTATTCAACCCCTGAAGGGTTTGCCGCCGAAGGCGCATGGCGCGACGTGTATGACGCCTGCGGTGTGCAGGTCAATATTCACGATCAGCCAAGCCTGCTGAAGCTCGAACCGGCGCTGAAAGATAGCGTTCATGGCGGCTATCATTTTCCTGGCGACGCCACCTTGCGCCCAGATTTATACGTTTCAGAACTGGTGCGCGTGCTCAAAGCACTGGGCGTGCAAATCAACAGCGGCGTGAAAGTCAACGATCTTAGTGAGGACGCAAACGGCGTGCAGCTACAGACTGATCAGGGAATCATCACGGCTGGCGAAGCGGTATTAAGCGCCGGTGCGTGGTCGCCCCTGGTCAGTAAAGCACTCGGTTTTCGAATCCCAATTCAGCCGGGTAAAGGCTACAGCATCACCATGGGCAGGCCCGAGCGCTGCCCGAAGCATTCGATGGTGCTGAAGGAAAAAAGTGTCGCCGTAACGCCCTGGGCCAGCGGCTTTCGCTTGGGCTCAACGATGGAATTTGTCGGCTACGACAGCTCGCTCAACCCGGCGCGGATTCAAGCCTTGATCGACGGCGCGACCGCGTTTTTACACACGCCCACCGGCCCCGGCGTGCGCACACCCTGGTATGGCTGGCGCCCAATGACCCTAGATACAGTGCCAATTATTGATCGCGCGCCAAAATTCAAGCGCCTGTGGCTCGCCACCGGGCATTCGATGCTCGGGGTTTCCATGTCAACCGGCACCGGCAAGCTGTTGACGGAATTGATGACGAATCAGACGCCGCATATTGACCCAGCGCCTTATCGCTACGATCGTTTTTAACCTGGGGAACGACACCGCTGAAAATGGTTTGAGTGGTCATAT
>JANNYO010000476.1:0-2848 GCA_031410115.1 Rhodanobacteraceae bacterium
GCCGCCAAAGCCGAAGCCGGAACTAGACCCAGAGCCGGAGCCTGAACCTTGGGCGCCGCCACGCGCTTCATTGCCGGAAATCGTCGAATTCTCAATACTTAAAAAGCCATCGTTGATGCCCGCGCCAACCGACGTGCTGAAAATCGCGCCACCCAATCCGGCGCCACCACCGCCGTTATCGCCGCCGCCAAAACCCGATGCATCGCCGCTGCCAGCGCCACCGCCGCCGCCAAAGCCGCCGCGACCGGCGGTCGCCGCATTCACTGCGCCTGCACCGCCGCCGCCGCCAAAGCCGCCGTTACCGCCGGTGAGGCTGATAGCGCCGCCACCCCCGCCGCCAAAACCGCCACTCAGCTGCACGTTGCCACCGCTGGCCGCGCCGCCACCACCACCGCCGTAACCTCCGGCATTGTTTTGCAGCCCGCCATTAAACACACCGGGAATTGAACCAAAGCTGTTGCTAACCGTACCGCCGCCAGCAAACGATAGACCTATTGCGCCCGAACGCGTGCCGCCGGCGAAGCCGCCGCCACCGTAGTCCAATGCGCTGCCGCCCATGCCACCGCCGCCCGGCCCGGCCCCACCCGCACCGCCGATCGCCTGATTGCCGACTAGCGTGCTCGCTTCAATGCGTAATTCACCGGCGTTAAAAATCGCACCGCCTGCACCCAAGCCACCACCGCTGCCGCTGCCGCCGCGCGCAATGCCGCCGCGCAGCACGACATTGCGCAGCGTCAGCGAGCCCATCGACAGACGCGCACCGGCCGGAAAATTTGGGTCGTTGGCAAGCGGATTGGTCTCACGCGCTGTATGCAGCACGCCGTTTTGATCCACCACGCCGCCTGCCACCGCGAACAGGCGAAACTCCTTGCTGCCACCGCGCTGGATCGTTGCACCGTTGCCCTCAATGATCAGCGTCACCGGGCCCTGCGTGGCATTACTGCCCTCAATAGCCGCGCCAATCGCTGGCAGGCCGCTGGGGCCAAACAGCGTCGAGCCCCATTCGGTCAAGGTGTAGGTTGCTCTTGGCTGCAGTGCAATGTCGATCGGCTGTAGCGACGGAATGCCAACCTGCACACCGTTAAAAAGCAGCTGGCAGCCATCAATCAGCTGGCGTCGATTGACCGAGATGATCGCCTCGCCCAGCGTGCAGTTGTTATTGACCATGCCGGTCGGGTTGCCGCCCACACCGTGCAATGGCCGATTGTTGACATCAATCGGAAACACCGTGACTTCCTGCGCCGTGCTGTTGACGAAAATCGTGTGCCTGGACTGCGCCTGCGCCGTGAGTGTGCTGAGCAGTGCAGCGGCAAGAGCAAAACTGCCCTGACGGCGTTTGGTGAATGCGTGGCGATGCTTCATGCGAGTGGGCCTGGAAATCATGTCGTTCCCGGTAAAGCGTAGAAACCGGAGCGAACCCGTCATGGCTTACAAGAAAATTATTCAATTGAGAGCGGTTTGAGTTCAAGGTTTTGCCCAGCGCACAGCCAACAGTCGGGTGCGCATGACGGTTATTCCGAGGTTCTTACGCTAAGGGCTCAATAGTCCCTGCGTAAATTGAAGAGCCGACCATGAGATCCACACCTATCGCCATCACTTTCGCCCTAATCATCGGGCCAGCCGGCGTGAGCGCCGCCACGATTCAAATCAACAGCACCACACAAGAGGTGACGGTGGTGAACACCGGCGATGGCGTGGCTGGCAATCCCAGCGGTTTGAGCAATGGCAACTGCACGCTGGGGGAGGCGATTTTGTCGGTGAATCGCCGGGTGCTGGTGGATGGCTGTGTGGTGCGTGATGGCGTTGGCTTAGCTGTTGCGATGCCGCTCAGCGGACGAGTGATGATTGCGCTGGCGGCGGGCGCACGCTACACGCTGAGCGAGTGGGGCACGACGCTCTATGGCCCGACCGGCTTGCCCGCAATCGGTGCAGCGACGGAAGGGCCGTTTGCCACGACCGCACTGAGTGATATTGTGATCGAGGGCAATGGCGCGGTGATTGCGCGCAGTGCGGCGGCGAATACGCCAGCGTTTCGACTGTTCGCGGTGGCGGGCACCATTGTCGATCAAGATGGCGTAGGCGTGCAGGCGCGCGAAACTAATCCGCTGTTGACGCCAGCGCCTGGGCATTTGCTGTCGGCGGGGCGTTTGACGCTGCGCAATGTGACCTTGCAAGGTGGTTTCGCCAAAGGTGGCGACACCGCTGGGCGCGGCGGCGGCGGCTTTGGCGGCGGCGGCGGTTCGCAGCAGTTTTTCGCCAGCAGCACCAGCCGCTTAGGCGGTTTTGGTGCCAGTAACGGCACATTAGATGCCGGGGATAACAACAATGGCGGCGCGGGCGCGGGCCTAGGCGGCGCGATTTTTAGCACCGGCCAGCTGGCGATCATCAATAGCACGTTGGCCGACAATGCCGCGCGCGGCGGTGGCGCTGCCACGACTGCCGGGCAGCAGGGCGGCAGTGGATTCGGCGGCGCGATTTTTATCCGCAATGGCAGCTTGCAGCTACAGCACACCACGCTGGTGGCGAACCAAATTGCGGGCGGCGGTGGTTTTTTGCAGGGCTTTGCCCAAGCGCCGGCGCTGTATGTGTTGGGTGATGCGGCGAGTGCCACGATCCGCATTGATAACTCGGTGTTGGTCGATTCCAATTTTGTTGGCGCAGCTGCGGTGTTTATCAATAGCATCGGCGGCGGCAGCGTGACGCAAAGCAATGGCCGCAACTGGTTGACCGCAAATGGCACCGGCAGCAACGCGCTGAGCGGGGATGTGCGTACCGGCAATCCAGGCCTGGGTGCAGTGGCGCTTTTCGGGCTGACACCGATTGCGATTCCATTGCCAACGAGCGGCCT
>JANNYO010000477.1:0-25859 GCA_031410115.1 Rhodanobacteraceae bacterium
GTCTCGCCGGAAGGCGACACGGCAGACAAGTCTCGCCGGAAGGCGACACGGCAGACAAGTCTCGCCGGAAGGCGTTCACCCCCAGGGTGAAGTTGGAAATGGCTAATTTCTTCAATGTATTCATAGCTTTATCGAAGCGAATGAGCGGCCAACTGCCGGATTAAGGTTCAAGCCGAAATAGGCATTAGGTCGAGGAAAAATTCACGCGCCCTAAGAAAAAGCTACGTGCAAGAACGGTAGCGTGGCACCCTAAGCGTGTCAAAAATGACCGATCTTTAGGAAGCCCATGCGCCGTTTTGAAATGATTGAAGGTAGCTCAGCGAAGTTTTGGGAAGTTGACACCGATGGCGCTGATCTCACCGTGACCTTTGGGCGCATTGGCACCGACGGGCAGAGCAAAACCAAAACCTTTGACGATGCCGCCAAAGCGCAGGCCGAAGCAGCCAAGCTGGTCAAAGAAAAAACGGGCAAGGGTTACAGTGAGATGGGCGCAGGCGCGACGTCATCTGCCCCGAGCCCAGCTTGTGCGGTTGCTAAACCAGCAAAGGCCAAAACAGTGCTCGCCGCACCGCCTGTCCCGCTGGAGGAGGCATTGCCGCCCCCGCTCGCCGTTGCGCCTGCGGATCTGTCGAGCAATTTACTAACGGCTGAACTTGCGGTGCCAAACGAAGCGTTCATCTTCACGCCTGAGCGCTTGGCGCTGCTGCCGGTGGTTCGCGGGATCAATCCCGGCAGCTACAAGCCAGATATTTCGCTGCTTGGCGGGTGGGCACAACACATCGCAAAACTGGTGATGTCTGGCAAGCTGCTGGCCAACGCGCAGGGCCTAACCGCGGGCTGGGTACCCGCCGATGCCGCCCGTTTCACCACGCAGCGGCTGGCCCTAGCGAGCCCGTTTTGGACCCCGTCTGAAACACTCAGCGCCATGGAGCGCGCCAAACTGCTGCATGCCGACGCCACACATTGGTCGGAGGTGTTGGTGCACAGTTATTACGCTGAGTCTGCCGGCAACAACGCTCAGTCGCTGCGGCGCGGCGTGTCGGTTTGTCTGGCCCTGCGTGGCGCAGCGCTGACGTTAGAGGCCGTGCTAAACCTATGGCAGCTGTGTTTTCCGGTGCATGAATATGGCGACTACAAATCCGTGATGTTTGACCTGCGCAGCGCGATTGCTGGCACAGAGGAGGCCGAACACGCTGCGGCATTGGCGATCGCGCAAGCGCATTTTGGTCAGCAGCTCAACAAAGATGGGCTGATTGCTTACCTAATGGCGCACAGGACCGAGTTCGTCAACCCAACCGCGTTAAAACTAGCAAAAGAAGACGCCAGCTGCCTGCATGACACCTGCATGGATGTGCAAACCTATGCGGCATTTATCGCAGGTAAGCGCCTGCAGCTTTGGTGCTATGAAAATCGGCACCTGGGCACACTGCTGTTTATCGTGCATCGCTTTGGCGCTGAACAAGCGCTGGAGCTGTTGATGGCACAAATGGCGCTGACGTTTGAAGCCAGCACGCGCAAAGCGCTGGTGCAATTTATCGTGCAGCTGCGCACGCCCAAGCTGATTGAGCGGCTGGTGGAATATGCGGCCGATCGTGAAGTTCGGCCCCAACTAGATCGCTTGACCGCGCTTTATCCGGCCGAGGCGATTCGCGCTTCGATTGAGCGCGCGGCGGCGATACGTTCAAAAGATTTAGAGCAATGGGCGGTGCGTTTTGCCACCACCCAGCCGCAGCATGTGCCAGCCGCACTTGCCGCCGTGAGCCCGCATTTGCGCGCCAAATTCGAAGCGCAGTTGGACGCGCTGCACTGTGAAGCCGCACCCGGCAGCGCCCTTCCCAGCATTTTGCAACACCCGCCGTGGCTGAGCAAAACCAAGGTCGCCAGCATTCCTTGCGTCAAACTGGACACCGCGCCGCAGGCGCCAACCTATCACTGGCAGCCTGTGCCTGAGGTGGGGCCCGAAAAGAACGCTTATTGGGTGGCCGAATTTGACCGACAATGGCGCAAGGGCTCGATGGGTAAAACCACCGAGCAGCGCGAGCACAATTTTCACCTGCGGGCGCTGTTTGAACTAAAGATCAAAAGCGACGCGCGTGCGGGCCTGCTTGCGGGCAACGATTTTAAGCCAGAGGATCTAATGACCGGCGGCTACGAAACCTGGCGCAACGCCGAGCCGCTGCTGCATTTGCCGGTAGCGATTGGCAAAAAGCTCTGGCAGCAGATGCCTGCAAGTGCGTGGACGTGGTGTTCTGCACCAGCGCTGATACGCATTATGGCTACCTATGGCGATGACAGCCTGAGCGCTGCAATGCGCGTGGTGCAGTCCAAGCCGACCGAGTTGATTGCAGCGCTTGAGCACGTTGAAAGCCCGCTGTGCGTGTCGATTATGGCGCACGCAGCGAAACGCCTGAAGCGGGTGCGCGCCGAGGCGTTGCGCTGGCTGCGCCGTTACCCTGAGACCTCAGCCACAGCGCTATTGCCGCTGAGCTTTGATCCAGCGCCCAAAGACAAACCGTTGCGCGATAGCGCGCAGTTTGCGCTGCGCTGGCTTGCGCAAAACGGCGCTTCTACGGCTTTGAACACGGTGGCAGCCAGATATGGGGCCGAGTGCGTCGCAGCGCTTGCGGCACTGCTGTCGATTGATCCGCTCCAGCTGTTGCCCAGCAAATTGCCCAAGCTGCCGGTGTGGTTTACCCCCGGCGCGTATGCCAGGCCCACGCTGAACGATGGGCGGCCTATTTCTGTTGAGGCATCCAGCCATATTGGCATGATGATCGCGTTAAGCAGTTTGGAAGAGCCCTACGGCGGCATTGAGATCGTAAAAGAGGCGCTGGATCAAAGCGCGCTGGCCGAATTTGCCTGGGCGGTATTCACCAGCTGGATTGATGCCGGTGCGCCAAGCAAAGAAAACTTTGGCTTCTTAGTTTTGGGGCTGCTAGGCAATGATGAAACCGCGCGCCGCTTGGCGCCGAAAATTCGCGAGTGGCCGGGTTTAGCGGCGCACGCACGTGCGGTAACGGGGCTGGATTACTTAGCCGCCATTGGCAGCGATGTGTCATTGATGCATTTGAATGCCATCGCCGACAAGGCCAAGTTCAAGGGTTTGCAAGAGCGCGCCAAAGTAAAGATTGCTGAAGTCGCCGAACTGCGCGGCTTCACGCGCGATGAACTGGCAGACCGTTTGGTGCCCGATTTAGGGCTTGATGAAGACGCCGCGCTAAAGCTGGATTTTGGCCCGCGCTATTTCATGCTCGGCTTTGATGAGTCGCTCAAACCGTTTGTGAGCGATGCCGATGGTGTGCGCCTGAAAGATTTACCAAAGCCCGTAAAGGCTGACGACCAAAGTAAAGCGGAAGCTGCTACTGAGCGCTTTAAAGCCACTAAAAAAGACGCCAAGGCAATTGCCAGTCAGCAGATTGCGCGTCTAGAAAAGGCCATGGTGTATGGGCGGCACTGGTCGATGACGGACTTTACGCTGTTTTTTATTAGCCACCCCTTGATGCAGTTTATGAGCCGCCGCTTGCTCTGGGGCGTGTATCTGGATCACCAGTTTCAAACCGCGTTTCGCGTCGCGGAAGATTTGACCTTTGCCAATGCGAACGATGATAGTTTTACGCCGCCAGATCACTGCGAGATCGGCATTGCGCACGTGATCGACATGCCCGAGTCCATGCAGTGGCAATTTGGTGAACTGTTTGGTGACTACACGATTTTGCAGCCGTTTCGCCAGCTGGCGCGCGAAATTTATGCGCTGAGCGAGGCGGAACTGGCCGCCACAAGCTTGACCCGCTTTGCTAGCAAGAGTGTTGCCACGGGCAGCGTCATGGGCCTGATGAGCAAAGGCTGGGAGCGCGATGGCGCTGAGGATGGTGGCTGGGTTTCAGAGTTTTCCAAAGTGCTACCCAGCGGCCTGACCGCCAGACTGCGCATTGATCCGGGCACCATTATTGGTGACCCAACGCATGAGCCCTTCCAAAAGTTGGCCGAGCTTGAGCTGGGCAAAATCGGCACCTGGGATGACAAAGGCAAAGTCCCCTTCAGCACGCTGAGTCGGGTATTGCTAAGCGAAATTATTCGCGATCTTGAGCTGTTGCCAGCGGCGAGCAAGGAGAAACCATGAAGACGGCGGAAAAAAAGCGAGACCAAAACACCAGCGCACAGCGGCCGCCGGCCGAGCTTACCTATGCCAGCGAATTAGCGGCATTAGCTGCCAGCGATCAAGCGCCCAAGCCCTTTGGCTGGAAGCTGTCGATGCCTGCGGTGCGCCGTTTTATTGTCGGCGATCAAAGCACAGGCACAAGCCCGAAGTTAGTGTGCGCGCCCAGCTTAATTGAGCGCTGCATGGTCACGCTTGCCAGCAACCGCGCGCTGCTGTTGATTGGTGAGCCGGGCACGGCAAAGTCGTTATTATCCGAACTATTGTCCGCCGCAATTTCAGGCGACAGCACGCTGACCATTCAAGGCAGTGCCGCCACCACGGAAGATCAAATCAAATACGGCTGGAACTACGCGCTGCTTCTCAACGACGGGCCAAGCGCCCGAGCGCTGGTGCCCTCACCGCTGTATCGCGCCATGACGGCGGGCAAATTGGTGCGTTTTGAGGAAATCACGCGCTGCCCGCCCGAAGTGCAAGACGGCCTGCTTTCGATCCTGTCCGAGCGCCTGTTGATGGTGCCCGAATTGCTCGATGGCGACAGCACCGTATTTGCCCAGCGCGGCTTTAATTTAATCGCTACGGCAAACACGCGCGATCGCGGCGTCAATGAAATGTCGGCGGCGCTCAAGCGGCGCTTTGCCTTTGAAACGGTGTTTGCGATTCGCGATTTAGACGCCGAACTGGCACTGGTGCAGTCGGAAGTGCGCCGCCTGCTGGAGCGCGATCAAATTCCGGTGCAGCCCAGTGCGGAGCTGTTAGAAGTGCTGGTCACCACCTTTCGCGACTTGCGCCAGGGTATTGATTCTCAGGGTGCAGCGACGGAGAAACTAGCCACCGTAGTCAGCACTGCTGAGGCGGTCAGCGTGGCGCACGCGGTGACCCTGCGCGGCTATTTTTTGCGCGGCGACAGTGGCCAGCCGGCCGATATTATGGAAGCACTTGCGGGTGCGGCGGTAAAAGACAATCCGGACGATGCGAAAAAAATTCGCCGCTACGTCGAGCACCGCGCGGCCAAACGCAAAGGCCCGCTCTGGCAGGCGTTTTATGCGGCTCGACACCTGTTAACGGATTAGCTTGAGCGCCCGATGAGCAGCGTGCAGGTCCATATTCTGGGCATTCGCCACCACAGCCCGGCGTGTGCGCGTTTGGTGCAGGCGCAGATCATGGCGCTGCGGCCCACGTTTGTCTTGATCGAAGGCCCAAGTGACTATAACGCCCGGCTAGACGAGCTGTTGTTAGGGCACGAACTGCCGATAGCGCTGTACAGCTTTTCCCCAGAGCCAGTGGGCATGGCGCAGTGTTGGTATCCACTGGTGGACTATTCACCCGAATGGGTCGCGCTGCAAACCGCCACGGCGCAACAGGCCACTGTGCGTTTTATCGACTTACCGCATTGGCACTATCGCACGCTGGCCGAGTCGGCGCGCACGGTGGGGCAGCGCGATGGTCGAGCGCGCTATCGCAAAGTGCTAACGGAGCTGTGTCAGCGCTTTTATTGCGATAGCGACGATGCGCTTTGGGATCATTTGTTTGAAGCTGCACCGCCGGCGGAACTGGCCGCGCGCTTAGACGAATACTTCGCGCTGCTGCGCGGTGACCCGCTGGAAAATCGCACGCAGCAAGACGACGCGCGCGAGCAGTTTATGGCACGCTACATCGCCTGGGCGGCAAAACAAGTCTCGCCGCAAGGCGACACGGAAAAACAAGTCTCGCCGCAAGGCGACACGGAAAAACAAGTCTCGCCGCAAGGCGACACGGAAAAACATGTCGTGCTCGTGATCTGTGGCGGCTGGCATAAAGCGGCGCTCGAGCAGCTGTGGCCAACGCTACATGTCGTTGCGGAGCCTGTGGCAGCTGCACTTGCTTGCGCCGAGCCTGTCAGGCCTGTCGGGGCGCAAGCGGCCGACAGCGACGCACCCGAGGCGAGCACGCAGGCTGCGCAGCGGCCTCCGGGAAGTTATTTGGTGCCTTACCAATTTCGCCAAGTTGAAGCGCTGGCGGGCTATGCCTCGGGCATGCAATCGCCGATGTTTTATCAGTGGGTGTGGCAACTGGGCTATCAGGGTGCCGTTGCGCAGGCCAAGCGCACCATCGTGCTGGCGCTGCGGGCGAAACGGGTTGCGCTGTCAAGTGCTGATCTGATCGCGATGGAGCAGTGTTTGCGCCAGCTGTCGGCGCTGCGTGGGCACGTCTTGCCCATGCGCATTGATCTGTTGGACGCGGTGCAGTCCACGCTCGTGAAAGACGCGCTGGACGCAGAGCCGCCATGGAGTGCGAGCACGCGCCTTGATCTTGCCCAGCATCCGATTTTGACCGAAGCGCTGTTGGCCATGACCGGCGATGGCTGCGGAACCTTGCACCCCGACACGCCGCAGCCGCCCCTGCTTGCCAGCGTGCACCAGCAGTTAGCGGCGCTGGATCTGCTGCCCAACGACCGCGCGCGCGAGCTGATTTTGGATCGGCGCAATGCGCTGGATCAGCGTAAAGCCATCCAGCTCTGGCGGCTATCGCTATTGGGCTGTTCCAGCGTGCGTTTGCTGGGCATAAGCGCGCCGAACGCGGCGCGCGCATTGCCCAAAAGCCTGCATTTTTTAGAGCGTTGGCAGCTAGCGCGCAATCCGCACTGGCACACCGAGCTGATCGTGGCGGCAGCGTTTGGCGCGGATTTGGCATCGGCTAGCTTGGCCTGTTTGCAAGCAAAAATTGCGCGCGACCAAACCTGTGCACTGCCCAGCCTTTCGGCGGCGATACTGGAAGCGCTGCGCGCAGGTTTCACGCATTTGAGCGCCAGCCTAGCGCGCGAAATTGCCGCCAAACTGCCGGAAACACATGACCATATTGCGCTGGCCAGCGCAGTCAAAAGCCTGCAAGAGGTGCAAACGCTGGGCTACTTTGGCAGCGACGCCGATGCCATGATCGTTGAGCTGCTGGCGCCGATGCTGGCGCATTTGTTGTGGTTGGTGGATGGCTTGCAAAGCAGCTCGACGCAAACGATGGACGGTGACGTGCAGGCGATTAGCTGCCTGTACGCCCAAGCCCAGCGCTTAGCGCAGGCCGAGCCAAATTCGCATACGCCGCAGGTGCCGGCAGACGCAGACGTATTGGCGCAGGCACTGGTGCGGCTGGCCTGGCGCACCAGCGCACCTGCGAGCCTGCGCGGCGCGGCCCTTGGTGCGGCGTATCAGCTTGGCGCGCTGAATTTGCCCGGTGCCATGCGCACGCAGTTGACGCAAGACGACATCGTGATCCAAATCACCAAAGCACAGGCACCGCGTACGCAGTTGGGTGATTTTTTGTTTGGCCTATTTGCCCTTGCGCGCAGCGCATTGAAGCTACAAGGGAGCCTGGTGCGTGCGATTCATGCCGCACTGGAAAGCATGAGCACCGAGGATTTTCTGGTGGCACTGCCGCAGTTGCGCGGCGCATTTGCCTGGTTCCCACCGCGCGAGCGCGCCAAGCTGGCAGAGCACGCGGCTGAGCTGTTGGGCATTCAGGGCAGTCAAAAGCGCAGTTTGATGCAGCTTACAGGCGGTACGCAGCGCCTGCTGGCGGCCAAGGCGGTTGAAGCAAACGTGGATGCGTGGGCGTTGGCGCATGGGCTTGAGCTATGAGCAAGTCAGCGACGATTGCAATTGAGTTAAACAGCACCGAGCGCTGGCGTTTGCTCCTCGGTGAAGCCAGCCAGCAGCCCTTGGGTGACTGCGGCGCTGCGGGTAGCACGGTGTTCACGCTGGATCGCAGTTTGGCTTGGCTTTACGGCCGTAAAGACGCGGCGCAAGAGGGCGGCGCTTTGGATCGCCACGGCGGTGATTCGGCCAGCCAGCTGAGCGTGCCGGAATGGATCAATCAAATCCACGAACTGTTTCCCAAAGAAACCATCGAGCGCCTAGAGCGCGATGCCATTGAGCGCTATGGCATTGATGAGATTGTCACTAATCTGGAGGTTTTAGAGCGCGCTGAAGCCAATCCCGCGCTGTTGGAAGCGGTCATGCGCACCAAGCATTTGATGAATCCCGAGGTGCTGGCGATGGCGCGCAAGCTGGTGGAAAAAGTCGTCAAAGCGCTGATTGAAAAATTGGCGAAAGAAATCCAGCGCAGTTTCTCCGGCAGTAAGCGCAAACATCGCCTGAGCCTGACCGGGGCGATGAATCAGTTCGCGGCACGCGAAACCATTCGCCGCAATTTGCGCCACTTTGATCCAACCTCGCGCAAGCTCGTAGTGGCGCGCCCGTGGTTTTTTACCAACATGCGCCGCACGCTTGAGCGCTGGCAGATTTTCCTGCTGGTCGACCAAAGTGGCAGCATGGTGTCCAGCGTGATTCACTCGGCGGTGACCGCGTCGTGCCTGTGGGGCTTGCCTGGGGTAAAAACGCACCTAATCGCCTTTGACACCAAGATTGTGGACCTAAGCGAGCAGGCGATGGATCCGGTTGAAACGCTGATGAAAGTGCAGCTCGGTGGCGGCACCTACATTGGCCACGCGCTGAGCTATGCGGCGGATCGCATCGAGGTGCCAAAACGTGCAATCGTGATTTTGATCAGCGATTTTTATGAGGGCATGAGCCCGCACGTGCTGCTCTCGTTGACCCAATCGCTGGTGGCACAGGGCACGCGCGTGCTGGGCTTAGCCGCCCTAAACGACAAAGCCGAGGCCGACTACGACCGTGACATGGCAGCCAAGCTCGTGCAACTGGGTGCGGAAGTGGGCGCGATGACGCCGGGCCAGCTGGCGAGCTGGATTGCAGAGAAGCTGCGATGACACTGCCGGTACGGGCGGATCTGCTCAGGCTTAGCCCAGAGGCACTGGCGCACTTGAGCAATTTAGGCTTAGTCAAACGTGCGATGAAAGAGCTGGACAGTGCCCCGCCAGCGCTCTTCGCTGACGCCCAAGGCGGCATCAGCGCGCATTTTGCCGACGGTGCACAGAGCCATTGGCCTGTGGATGCCGCGATGAAAGAAGCGCGCTGCAGCTGCGGCGCTGCGAATAGCTGTCGGCATCGCATTGCGCTGGCACTGGCCTATCAAAGTCAAAGCCAACTTGTGCCAAGCGCGATCGCAAACCCAGCGCAGCCGCCGGAGGTTTTTAGCGCCTTATTCCCAAGCGCAATCCAAAAACTAGCGCACGAACTGGAGCGTGGCGGCCTGCGCATAGCGCTGCGTGCGCACGCAGCATCAGGTTTTTCTAAGACCGCTCAAGCCCCGCAAGACAACGCCGTTGAACCCTGCCCAACCGCGCGCCTGCCCGCGGCCACGGTGCGCTATTGGGGCGGTGATCAGCTGGCTTCGGCCAAATGCGACTGCCTTCGCGCCACCCTTTGCGAGCATGTCTATTTAGGTGCGAAAGCGTTTTATCTGTTGGCGCAAAAGCAAGCGGATGCGGATATTGCCAGCACGCATTTTGTCCAACTCGGTGGCATGGAAGCCGCCGTTTCCGTCGATATGGCACCCGTCCAAGCCCTGACGCATAGCCTTTGGCAGTTTGGAATCGAGTCCGGCGCACTGCGCCATGCGCAGTGTCTCAGCCTAGCCAAGGCGCATGCGGCGGCCCTGAAGGCCACCTGGTTAATGGACGTGCTTGCGGATTTAGAACACTGGATGGAAGCCTATGAAAACCGCAGCGCCGACTTTGAGATACTGCACGGCCTGACGCTGGTGAACGAACTGGCGCTGCGGATCCAGGTCGGCGTGCGTGCGGGCTTTGCAAAAACCGCGCTGGGCATTGGCGTCGCGCACGAGGTGGCGCTCGATCAGGTGCGCCTGCTGTGTTTGGGTATACGCATACGTCCAGCGGGCGAATCACAGCTTGAGGCGCAACTGCTGCTCGCCGATCTAGACACCGGCACACAAACGGTGTTGTTGCATCGTTGGCGTCAGGATGACAGTGCGCCATTGCACGATACTTTAAATGCACAGCGGCTAGCGCCGGGCTTAAAACTGCTTGGTTTAGCCCAGGGTCAACTGTTAACCAAGGGCGCTAAGCGCTTGGCAAACGGGATGTTAAAACTGGCGAAAGCCCGAGCGGACCAAAATGCACTGCTGCTTCAGCGCGGCGACTGGCAAAAGTTGCCGTCCTCGCTGCGCTATGCGAACGTGCGCGCGCTGCACCGCGAAGTTAGCCAACGCGCGCACCCAGCCATCGTCGCGCGGCATGCGCAGCCGAATTTTTGCGTGCTGGCAGTGCACAGCGTGCAAAGCCTGTATTTTGACGCCAGCCAGCAGCGCTTAGTGGCGGTGCTAATCGATAGCGACGGCGAAACCTTGATCGTGCAGCGCGACTATGAAGCACACCTACCGCAGGCTTTGGACGCCATGGCAGCGGCGCTGCGCGGGAATTTCGGGATGGTCACCCATATTGCAGGCATCGCGCATTTTGCAGGCAATACGCTGCATATAGAGCCGTTCGCGATTTGCGCGGATCGGGTGGTATCAATCGATTGTGAAGCAAGTGGCGGGCAGCTGGCGCACGTCGAATTGGCACAGCTAGATCAAAGCCAAAGCGATCCGATGCTTCAAGCCCTGCAAAGCACCCAACAGCTGCTCGCGGACTATCTTTTTCGAGGCTGGCAACACGCGGCAGCTAACCGCGAACGCACTAAAAATGTGGCAGCGCAACTTGCCACGATGGAATTGGCGCAGTTGGCAGGTCGCGTGCGCGAATTGTTAGCACCCGAACTAATGTCGCGATCGCTACAGCGCGCCGCGCTGCGTGCAGCGCTGACGCTGGAGCAACTGCGGTAGAGTCTCGCGCTAAGTCTCGCCGGAAGGCGACACGGAAAATAAGTCTCGCCGGAAGGCGACACGGAAAATAAGTCTCGCCGGAAGGCGACACGGAAAATAAGTCTCGCCGGAAGGCGACACGGCAGATGAGTCATGCGTGATGACTTTAAAACTCAAAGCCGTTTCGAAACTCGATCTGTGCGGCTTGATAGGCGGCGTAAACATCAATGCGGCCATATCCAGCAATATTGTTTGGCCAGGTTGCACTGCCAATACCGCCGCAGCTGAGCGACAGCGTGATTGGCACCGCCGTGCGTTGCAGCAAATCCTGCACCGCCTCTGGATTGCGTTTTAGGTAGGGGAACGCACTCATCAGCAGTGCAGCAGCACCTGCAACATGGGGTGATGCCATGCTGGTACCGCTAAAACTGGCGTAGCTATTGGGCGGCACGCTGGAGCGTATCGAGGTTCCTGGCCCGGACACATCGGGCTTGCGTCGATTGCTGCCATCCACGGTCACCGGGCCGCGGCTGGAGCTAGAATTCATCGCCGATTGCAGCGTAATGTTGCCGACTGTGAAAGTCTCGGCATAAATTGCAGGTGGGTCAGATACCGTGCCGCAACCGCCGCCGCCGCTGTTACCCGCAGCGGCGACAAATAAAATACCCGCAGCGCGCAAATTCGCGACCCCATCCTGCAAAACTTCCGGCACCGTGCAGGTTTCCGATGGCGGGCAGCCCCAGGAATTATTGATCACATGCGGCGCTTTGCTTGGGTCGGGATTCGCGCCGGTCAAATCGGTCGGCGCCAACATCCATTGCATGCAGCGCAGATAGGTAGACGGCCTGCCGTCGCCCTGATTCATGTTGCGGCAACCAATCCATTTTGCTTCCGGTGCCGCGCCGGTTTGTTCTGCCGCGCCATCGTCACCCACCATCGTGCCCATAGTGTGGCTGCCGTGGCTGCCGTCATCGCAGGGTTGAACGCTGTTAACGCCACAAACGCCACCGGTGCCGAGCGTGGTGTCATTAACGCCATCAAACCAATTGTAGTTGTGATCAGCGCTGACACCATTCCAGCCGCGATAGCTCGATTTCAATGCCGAATGCTGCCAGGCGTAGCCGGTATCTTCACCGGCAATCACCACGCCAGCACCTTTGATGCCCAGCGCCCAAAGCTGGGTTGCGCCGGTCAAAACTTGCCCAGGCGTGGCTGCGCGCACCGCGCTCGGGGCGTTTTGTTCGCTGCCAAATTCGATGGTTGGGGCGTTGAAATGTAGGGTTGGATTTGCCTTGATCACACTGACCTCAGGATCGGCCGCCAAGCGCTGCGCCATCGCGCCATCACCTGTTACCAGCAGCGAATTGACCAGCCAAAAGCGTTCTGCCAACTGAATATCGTGGCGGGTGGCAAAGCGCTGCAGGTTTTGATCCTGCGCGTGCAGCGCATTAAAAACCTGCGTCAAACGCGCGTCGCCCGCAGCTGATCCACGCGCCGCAGTGGCATTGGCTGCGTCTTTCAACACCACCAAAAATTGTGCTGGGGCGATTTGTCCAGGGCCAAATTGTGCAAATAAAGCTGGGTCAATCGGCGCTGCTGTGTGTGTGCTTGCCATCGCTGTGATTAGTGCAAACAACATGAAATTTTATCGCCTGTTAAATTTAGTCTAGTTGCGAATCTGGGTGCTGCGAAACCTATTCACCGCACAAACAGCCGGAGAATTAAGTTGCGCACAAGGGTATACCGATGGCGCGGATGGTGCTGAAAATAGTTTGCCGTCGGCAGACACGTTTTTCGCTCACTCCACGGTAAAGCGGCCTATTTCGATATGTTCCTTACCGTCTTCTAAACGGCGTACGGTCGCTGTGGTCTTGGCGCCGCCGTTTCCGAACGGCGTTTGGAATTCCAAATACACCGTGATCGGGGCCGCCAGTTTTTGCTCGTGGTTGGCAAAATAGTGCGCGTAAACCGTGTACGTGCCGGGTAATGGGCGGGCAATAGTGAAGGTTTCTGGGCCGTAGCCTTCGGTGAAGTCATCGCTCATCTGCCCGCCGGTAACGGTTTGCTTCTGGCTGTAATACGCCCATTCACCGGCTGGGTCGCGCACCCATAAATCAATGTCGACGTCATTCGCATTCCAGCCCATCACCACGCGTAGGCCGACCGGCACCGGCCCAATCAGCGCTTTTGGCACGCCCAATTCTTTGGTGACGCTGCCCGCATTAATCTGCCCGGTGTTGGCAGCGCGCGCTAATAAATCGTTGAACTCGTGCAGCGCGGTCAGTTGAATGGAGTTAAAGCGGCTGTCCCAATCGTTGCTGGCAACGTGCCAAAGCATGCTCAGCGCCCGTTTGAGATCACCACCACTACCAGTCGGCGCGCGCGCTAAGGCGAGGGCGAAATCGCGATAACCCTGCGGTTCTTCTGGGCGCAAAGTTTGCGCTAACTCAAACTGCGCGAGGGCGGTATCCCAGCGCTGCCATTGGCGCAGTTTTTCCGCCAACACGCGAATTGCGCCGACGTTCTCAACCTGCACTTCGCTGATGTTGGAAAGCACCCGCAGCGCCAATTTTTCGTCTTTGCCTTCGGTGTAAAAATAGTCCGCGCAGTCCAAATAAAAACCAATGCTGCCCTCGCTGTCGCTTTCACTTAGATACGCGGCGTAAGGGTTTTGCGCTTTGCGGATGCGCGCCAAGTAAGGCGCATTGGGTGAATAGGGTTTGAGTTCTGAGGTGGCGCTGGTATTGCTCGCGGCGGTCGAGCTTGCGCTATCTTTCTTTGCGTCCACCGGCGGTTGCTCGGCGTCGCTTCGGCGCATACGCATCTGTTCACTCGATCCGCCACCCGGCGCGAGCGCTGGCTTTGCCAAATCTTGTGGCGCAGCGTTTGCGACCGCACCTGCAGGCGCAGACGCCGAATCAGCCATCGCGCCGTCGGCCATCGCTGCAGGAGCTGGGGCCTGAGCCAGCGAGCGGGTGGGCGATGGCGGCAATTCGACTGCTGGACTGGCCTGGCTATATTCGAGCACATCCGCACTGACTGCCACGGATTGCGCAGTGTGAATTTGCGCTTCGGCGCGGCTCTGCAAAATCGCTTCCCGCTCGGGCGCGGAAAGGGCATTGAGATAGTCCGTGTCGGCGCTGAGTAGCTGTTTGAACAGGGTGCGCGCCGCCTGTTCGTTGCTGCTTAAATCACCTTCCAGGCTAAGCTTTTTCGCGCGCTCATACATCGCAAGCGCCTGTTTTTCTTGCGCACGATTGCCAACTGCGCGCCACTGATTGAGATTGCGCGCCGCCACGTCCTCCAGCACACCTGATAGCCACGAAAGTTCAGCGCTGTGCCAAGTTTTGAATTCCTGCCACTGACCAATCAATGTGTCTAGATTTGGTTTCACCGACGCCGCATCGCGCATTTTTACCGCGCGGTTTGCTTCAAACTGCGCACGTAAATCCGGCTCGACCGGCATGACGTCGTAGCGCAGATAGTCCGCAATTGAATCCAAAACCAACAGCGACGTTTGCTCAGTCACGACGCCAAACTGCGTTGCAAGCGCTAACGCTTTGGCGCCATCTGGTTGCGTACTGACATTTAACGCAGCGATCTGCACGCTCGCCCACAGGCGCTGGATTGGTGCGGCGAGCGCGCCGCTGATCGATGCCTGTTTTGGTGTCGTAATTGCATGCGTTTCGGTGTGCAGACCGTCACTCCAGCGCAGTGATAGCGCGCTTGACGGTTTGCAACGCGCCGCCAGCGTCGCCTGGCCTGCGGCAATCGCGCTGATTGCGATTACATCAACGCACGCGCCGCTCGGCGCCGTCGCGAATAGTTTGAGTCGCCCGGCAAGGGCTGCGTTAACCGCCGCATCGCGCGTGCTGGCGTCCAAATTTATCGCGCTGGCATTCAAGCGCGCCGCCAACCGCGCGATGCCGTTTGTGTCTGGCGTTGGCGTGGCATAAGCGATGACATATTTGCCTGCGCCAGGATCTGCAGGATTTGATTTGAACGGCTCAAAAGTCGAACTGCCATCGGTTAAAACAATCGCTAAATCGGGCTTTTCAGCAAACTTAAGCGAGGTCAATGCGGTGCCGCCATCGTAGGCGAGTGCTTTGATCGCGGCGAACAGTGCGGCATTTTTTCCGGCATCCAGCACGAAATCTTGCGCCGGTGCTGGGGCATCGCGAAAGGCAATCAGCTGCACTTTCGCGTCGCCGAAACCTGCCAGCAGCTGGGCTAGGAACGCTGCTTCTTTTTCATGGTTACGCGCCAAACCGCTGCGTGATGCGTCCAGATAAATCGCAACTGTTTTTGGCGCGCTGCGCTGGCCCAAGGGAAAATTCGGTGCATCTAATTGCGCCACGACATAGTCAAAAGCATCGTTGTCAACGGCCGATGGCGCTGCATAAATTTGGCTCGATGGCTCGGCCGGCAAATCGAGCGAAATCATCGCTTCTGGCTGCACATTCGTCTGCGTGCGCTCGGCAATTTTGGCATCACTTAAGCGCAATGCATTGCTGTCTGCGGCGGTTCCAGCCACCGCTTCTACGCGCACCGAATAGCGTTCTAACTTGCCAGTGACTGGCACCGGCAAGCGATAGCGCAGCTTCCCTTCGGTTTCGAACAATGCCTGCTCAATCGTAAGCGCGATACGTTTGCGCCCGCGCGCCGGAATCGGATAAATGCGCGTGCGAAATACGTTACCGCGCGTTAATTCCGCGAGTCCTGGGTCGACGCCACGCCGCGTGATTTCTTCAAACGCCACCCGCGCGGTCTGTTTTGGCACCACCACGCCTTCGCGCAATACGCCGTTCACTTCTAAGGCGTAGCCAGAGATAGTCTGCCCGGGTGCCAGCGGGAAGACAAATTCACCCTCCAGCACGCGATTGTTCGGGTTGGAAAATTCCAGCTCAATGCGCGTGCTGGCTAAAAAGCCATAGGTTTTGGCGCGTATGTCCATGCTGGTTAAGCGTATTGGCTGCTCGCCCGAGGTGTTTGGCGTCCAGATTTGTACAGGGCCTGATTGGGCTTGAGCAACTGCCGGTAGCAGCCACAGGCCGAAAATGAAGGGTGCGAAGCATTTCATGGCAATTTCCGGTTGGGGGTGCAGCTTGCAACGGTAGCAAATGCCAAACGGGGTTAAATGCTTTTAAGTGAAATCGACCGCCGCACCCAAGTTATCGGGTCAAATCCACGCGCGTGGCTGTAGGTATTCCGCAAGTTCAGCCTCAGCGCTGCCCGGTTCCGGGCTGTAGCCATATTCGAATCGAACTTCGGGCGGCAGACTCATCAAAATGCTTTCGGTGCGCCCGCCCGATTGCAGGCCAAACAGGGTGCCGCGATCCCAAACGAGATTGAACTCGACATAGCGCCCCCGCCGATACAGCTGGAACTGGCGTTCGCGGGCGCCATAAGGCGTGGTGCTGCGCGCTTCGACGATCGGTTGATAGGCGTCGAAAAAACCGTTTGCTACGGCACGTAAATAGTCAAAGCAGTGGCTGAATCCGCCGGCGTGTAAATCATCAAAAAACAGGCCGCCCACGCCACGCGCTTCGCCGCGATGCTTGAGATAAAAATACTCGTCGCAGCATTTTTTATACGCCGGATATTTATCTGTGCCGAACGGATCCGACAGGTTTTTTGCAATTCGGTGCCAATGTTCGACATCGCTCAAGACCGGGTAAAACGGTGTCAAATCGAAGCCGCCACCAAACCACCACACCGGTTCACAGCCCGCTTTTGTCGCCTGAAATAGCCGCACATTCATGTGTGTAGTGGGCACGTACGGGTTGCGCGGATGGAACACTAAACTAACGCCCATGGCGCGAAAGCCGCGCCCGGTAAGCTCAGGCCGTGCGACAGAGGCTGACGGTGGCAAGCTCAAACCGCGCACATCGGACAGGCCGACACCGGCTTGCTCAAATATCTGTCCGCCCGCTAACACCCGTGTGCGGCCGCCGCCGCCGCCGATGGCATCGGGGCGCGTCCAAATATCTTCGCGAAATTTTGCTGTGGGCTCAAAACTTTCTACCAGCGCGCAAAGACGATCTTGTAGTTCGCTTAGAAAGCGATAGACCACCTCGCCGTCAAGCACATCCGGTGCCGTCACTTAACGTTGGTCCAGCGTACTCTTGGCACCGCGCATGCGCGATAAAAAATCCTGCGCCCGATTCGCGTCCGCAGCATTTCTGACTTCAGGCGCCGGCGCGGCGATGATTTCCGCTGCCGGTGGGGCAGGCGGCGCAGGGCTTGCGGAGGTTTCAACGCCGCTGGCAAACGGTGACAGCTTTTCGAATTTCGGCGTTGATTGGCGCTGGAATGCGCTGCGCAAACTAGCGCTGTCGCGCTCCTGACTGAAGCCGTTTTCACCTTCAAGGCTCATATTTTTCTTGACCGCAGAATCGGCGTAGCGCGCGGCAAATTTGAGTTCAGCGAGAAAATCAAGTTCACGATCCTGCGCGTTTTCTAGCTGTACGGCGGCAGAAACAGATTCTACTTTTGCCACTTCGACCGGATTTTCCACAATCGGCGCGGGTGCAGCCACCACAGCCGCCGCAACGGGCTTTTGCTCGACCGCTTTGAGGCTACGCACCCAATGTTCACGTACAAACAAATCGTTCTCGCGCAGGATGAATTCGCCTAAGCGATCAAACACCTCAGGGCCGATAAACTCAGCGCCAAGTTGGCGTTTCACGGCGGCGAGTTGATCGACATTCTCGAAGCTGAAATGCACGACGTCTTCATCGATTTGCGCACGAATATTGAGTTTGGAGTTCACATACCCGGTTGCCTGCACGCTCGCTTGAACAATCAGCCCGGTCGGGCCGCGCTTTTCTTCTTTGATGCCACCTAGGTGCAGCCGCTTAAAGGTTTCCGACACCGCACGCACGCGGTCATAGCTATTGAGTGTCAGGCGCGTGGCTTTGTCGGTATCGACGCGGGATTTCCAGCGAATTTCTAGGGTGAATTCATTTAAGCGGCTTTCCCCGGGAATAAACATCCAATCAAAATTCGGAATCGACTCAAAAGCGCCGTAGCCGGCAATCTCAAAACCTTGGCGCACATTAGGCCGAACCTCTTTGAGCTGACGGTTTAGCTCGCGCAAGAACCGCTCCATGCTTTGCAGCGCGGGCACTGTTTCGTTTTGAAAGCGCTGTTTACGCTGATCTTTATTGGCGATTTCGCTGTTTTGATCGCCTTTGAGCGCCTGTGCGCGTTCGTTTAGCCGTTGCAGCAGTGACATAAATCATTCCGAATAATTTAGGCCGCCGATGGCTGCCGCGTGGCGCTAAAAGTACCAGCTTATGACGGGTCAAGTCTGCAAAAATTTTGCTTTCTTGAGTCTCCGCTTGCGGACACGGAAGATGAGTCTCGCCGGAAGGCGAAACGGCAAAAAAAATCAGCAGAACGGAACGTCGAATTGCATTCGGCAAAGAAATACGCCGAAGGTATGATCGCGGCAGGTGGCCAAAATGTGAAACTTGAGCGTATGAAAATCCAAAAACAAGCCGTAAAAACGGTTGAAATTTATCTCAGCACCGATATCGAAGCCGATGGCCCAATTCCTGGGCCGCACTCGATGCTCAGTTTGGCCTCAGTCGCACTCAGTAGCGACGGTACGGTACTCGGCGAATTCAGTGTCAATTTGGCGCCGATCGACGGTGCCAGCATGCACCCGCGCATGGCGGCTTGGTGGCAAGGGCAGCCTGAAGCGTGGGCGTCGTGCCGCGAAAATCAGCTTCCGCCGGAACAGGCGATGCGTGATTATTTGCATTGGATTCAAAGCTTTACCGGGCGGCCGGTGTTTGTTGCGATGCCGGCGGGCTTTGATTTTTTGTTTGTCTATTGGTATTTCATTCGCTATCTGGGTGAATGCCCATTTGGGCACTCGTGCTTGGATATGAAAAGTTTTGCCATGGCGCTGATGGGTTCGGAATTTCGCAAATCCGGCAAAAGCGCGTTTCCAAAAGCCTGGCAATCAGATTTGCCGCACACGCACATCGCGCTCGATGACGCGCGCGAACAGGGCGAATCGTTTATCGGCATGCTGAAAGCTAGCCGCGCGCTGCCGCAGGTTTTATAGCGGTATTTTTCGCCGCTAGTCTGGCGAAATCGGCCTAACGCCCAATCGCCGCGCGGCGGCGATATCGATGATTTGATAGGAAAAATCGCTGCCGATCTCAAACTTGTCGCCGGCTAAGTCAACTTGGCGCTGGCCTTCTGCAAGAGCTGCTTCAAAGTTTTCCAGCGATTGCTCAAGCAGGCGTTTTTTCGATCTGTGCACACCATTTGCAAGCCGTGTGGTTTCCAAATACACCATTTTTTTCGAGGCATCGTCGAGTGCAACGCCGACGAGCATATGGCCGGGCAATATCACCAATACCGGCGCAAGCCCGGCACGCTTGAACGCGGAGGCAATCAGCACCGAGCCGTCCACGCAATTGGCGGCCTGTGCGTTCCAGGTGTCGCTGACGAAACGCACGTACTGGCTCGACACGTTGCCAGATCGAAGGGCAGGCGTGATCGGCGGCAAATTGCTGTAGCGAATGCCGCGCCGCTGCAAGGCGTGCCAAATCGCAAACGCCTGTGCATAAACCTCTTCTTCGTCGGTGCCTTTGTAGCCGTGAAACTGATCAACAACGCCACTGGCCTTGGCTTGCCGCAGAACTTGTGCAACCGCTGGGCTGCGCTCGTCAACGAAGGCCGCAAACAGCCAGTTGAAGTCGAGAATTTTTTGGCTTGCCGGGTCTTTTACGCCATACAGCACATCGTTACTTGAGCGCAGCGTGACGTTTTCAACGCGCATGGCAATACGATTTGCCGCTATGGCATCGGTGCCGCTAAAAAGCTCAAATTTGATTGCCACCGTGCGCGGCTGTTTGACCGTGCGCAGCTCCGCTAACTGCCAGTTCAAAGTTGGATACAAGCTGTAGCGCGTCTGGGGCGCAGGCGCAGTAACGTGCAGGCTGCTGGCAGCGAGCAGGCCGGGCGCGCTAATCGTCAAGGTCACAACCTGATTCGCACTTTGGCTGACGAAGCTCGCGCCGATCAGGGCGTCGCTGGCACCAAAACTATTGGGCTCCGCCGTTGCTTCTGATCGGTGTATGAGCGCACCGCTGGCAAGCTCAAAGGCCGGAAAAATTTGCCCATAGGGCTCAACGATGGTGCTGAAACGCAAGCGCTGCACCGGCGCTTTGCTCGGTTTTGCCGCCAGTAAACAAAGGCATGCAAAGCAAACTAGGCTGATTCGAGCAAGATATCGCATAGCGCACTAAAACTGGCCGCGCGCAACTGCGGCGGCGCAATCTCAAAAGGCCAAACACTGCTGGCATCAGTTATCCAGGCGGCTTGCATGCCCGCATTGAGCGCGCCAAAAGCATCTTGATGCGCGTGGTCGCCAATATGTAAAACGTGCTCCGGGCGATGGTTCACGGCGGCAGCGGCGGCATGAAAAATCCCTGCGTCCGGTTTTGCCGCGCCAAAACTACGCGCATCGATACGCGCATGAAAATGCCGCGCCAAACCGATGCGTTGCAAATCGGCAGTGCCATTGCTGAGCGCAACCAAAGGCCAGCGCGCGGCTAGGCGCGTCAAGCCTGCAAGTGCGCCGGGAAATAGCGTGACTTCATTGCGCGCGGCAAAAAAAATCTGAAACGCACTTTGCACGTCAGCCTCCGCTGCGCCATTGGGCAGCATGGCGGCGCGCAAACTCATTAAACGTGTGGCAGTGAAGTCGTGCTGTAGCGCCGGGTGTTGTGTCCAAATGCGATCCCGCAGCGCGCGCATGGCTGCAATTGGAAACGCAGCGGCAACCTGCGGATGCTCCGTTTCAAACCACGCGTGCAAGATTTGTTCGGCCCGCACAATGGTTGGCGCAATCGGCCAGAGGGTATCGTCCAGATCCAAGCTAATTGCCGAAATGTGCATGCTGGGCGGCATTCTATACCCGCGCTAAGCGGCTTTTTTCAGCGCGATTCCCAAGTGGCTTTGAATCAATTCCAGCAGTGCATCTTCCGAGTAGGGCTTGGACAAAATATCATTGACGCCAGCGGCTTTTGCCATTTGCACGTGCTTGTCGCTGGTGCGGCTGGTGATCATAATGATCGGCACCTCGCTAAGCTCACTGTCTTTGCGCACGAATGCGGCGACTTCCAAGCCATTCATGCGCGGCATTTCCAAATCGAGCAGCATGATATCGGGTGTGCTTTGTTTGATCATCGCCAGCGCTTCCAAACCATCGCGAGCGGCTAAAACTTCAAAGCCAGCGTCGGTCAAAAGCTGTTCAAGCGCACGCCGCACGCTCAAAGAATCATCCGCGATTAAAGCCCGCAGCTTGACGGTTTTTGCTAATGCCGCGCGATAGGATTCATCGCGCGCCGACCAAGGTTGGTAGGCGGTATTGCGCATCAATTCACGTGCGTCAATCACCGGGGCAACCGTGCCGTCACCCAAAATGGTACCGCCGCGCACGCCTGGGAAAGCGCGCAAATACGGCCCGAAGTCTTTCACGATGACGGTGCGCATTTCCTTGATTTCAGGCAGAAAGCCAACCTGGGCGTCACCAGAAACATTACGCACCACCACGCCCACACCGGCCTGCTCTGGAATTTTAATGCGCGCACGCACGCCGCCGATCATCGCTTCCAAATCTAAAAGTGGCATGCGTTCGCCGTCAATCGTGACATAGACTTGGTTGCCATCTAGCTCGCAGGCGTCGGCTTCAATCAATTGAAAGCTTTCGACTGAATCTGACGCAATCGCGGCCCAGCCGTTGTCAAGCTGTGTGAGTGCGCAGTAAAGCGACGTCATACTCGCTGGCAGGCGAATATCCATTGTGGTGCCGCTGCCCTGCTTGGAGCGGATTGCGAGTGAGCCACGCAAATCTTGAATGCGCTGATACACCACATCTAAGCCAATGCCGCGGCCAGAGACTTGGGTGACTTCTTCTTTCGTGGAAAAACCGGGCAATAAAATCACCTGCGCCAAATCGTCGTTGCTGACTTGGTCGGTTTCCGACATGAAGCCGCGCTGGATCGCTTTTGCCCGGATACGCTCGTAATTCAGGCCGGCGCCATCGTCGGTCAACTTCACCGACACCGAGCGCCCGTCGCGTTCAAAGCTGAGCTTAACTTGCCCAGTAATCGGCTTGCCTCGGGTCATGCGCATGCTTTGTTGCTCGACGCCGTGATCGACGGAATTTCGCAGCGCGTGCATCAGCGGATCCACCAGGTTTTCCATCTGCACTCGGTCGATCATGGTGTCTTGACCGGTCACAACAAAATCAACTTCTTTATCGAGCATTTTCGAGGTTTGCCGCACGGCGCGCTGGAAGCGGCCGACAAAATCTTTCACCGAAACCTGGCGCGTGCGCATGATTTGATCCTGCAATTCCAGCTGCACTTTTTCTTGCTCAGCGGCCAAATCAATCAAGCTGCGCGCCGCGCGCTCAATGACGTTGCGTGATGTTTGCTCATCGGCGGAAACTTCCATCAAACGGCGCGTAACGGTGTACAGCTCGTTGTATTGATCAAGCTCGAGCGGATCAATTGCCTCGCCTAAATTACGTGATGACTGCAGCGCGACGCCGCGTAAGTTGACGGCGTTGTCTAGCTCAATTAACAGCAATGCGCCGTCTTGGCGCTGCCGTTCAATTTCCGCTTGGCCTTCATCCACGCTTTTAATCTGGGTTTCAATTTGCCGCAACAGCACCAGCGCTTCCGAGGAAAAGTCCAACAAACGATCCAACACATCGGCTGGAATTTGCAGCATCGGCACATCCGCTGGTGCCACCGTTTGCGGGCGAGCCGCATTCGGCTGAGTCATTGCGATTTGCGCTAAGCGCTCGGCCACTTCAAGTGCAGATTCACCCGTCGAGTAACGCACCTCTGATGCCACAGTGCCCGATGAATCCGATCTGCTGGAGCCTTCAAACTCTAGCTCTGAAATTGGCGTGCCATCACTTAAGCTGTTTGCCGCATTCAAGACATTTTGCATCACGCTCAGCGCATCCGTTGGCGCATCGCCACGCCCAAGCACGTGATCGGCCATTGCCGAAACACAGTCGGATGCTTGCGTCAGCAAATCGGCAAAGCCGCGATTTGGCATGACTGGATTTTTCGCAAGCTCGATGAAAATATCTTCCAGGGAATGCGTTAAGTTGGCGATGCCCTTAATGCCCACGGTGTTGGCATCGCCCTTGAGCGTGTGGGCAACGCGTCTGGCGTTGTCAATCGCTTCGACGTCCCCACTGCGATTAAATTCTTCGATATTTTGTGCCAGTGCGTGCGCATTTTCTGGCAATTCCAGCAGCATGCCCTGAAGTACATTCGGCATGACATCGTCAGCCGGTTTTAGCTCGGTGTCTTCCTCACTGATTTCAACCTTACGCGCCGCCATCAAGCGCGGGTCCATACCGACGCTAATGCGCGCAATTTCAGACTGTAACCGCGCAGTTTGCACCGCGCTTAACTGCGCAAACCAGTCGCTGGAGCCGACAAACTCGACCAAGGACTCGCGCGCATCGACCGCCGATGGGCGATCACAAAAATCCACCAGCAGCACAATCCAATTCATCAATGCCGGTGCGCGCTCAGTGATTGTGTTGATCGCGTCGCTACCGGGCAAACTGAGCGTTGCCGAAAGGTCGGTGCACATCGCGCGCGACTGCTCAAGCCCAAGTACTTCAAAAGCATTGCCCAAGAGCTCAATTTGGTACTGCGCTTCGGCGTAATGTTCGGCTAACTTTAACGCGTCAGTTTCCTGTGCCAGCTCGCTCAAACACGGCAATAGCCGCGATTGCACGGTTTCGGTAACCAGCTGAAATTCTTCTAGCGCGATCCAGATAACGGCATCGCCAGCGTCGGAACCCGCACTAACCGGTTCGCCCGAATCGGCGTCGTGCCGCGCGTTTTCAACCTGCCCGAGCACATCAGGCAACGTTTCCAGCGGCAAGATCGCATCCGCATCGACAAACCCGGACACGTCGGCGTCAGCAAGGAACCCAGAGTCGAAGCCGATATCGCTAAAATCTACGAATTCTTCTTCTAAATGCGCGGGTATTGCTGTGCTTGCCGGTGTCGAGGCTACCGGTGTCGAGGATACCGGTGTCGAGGCTACCGGTGTCGAGGCTAAATAAGCGATGGCTGCCGATGGCTGCACCGTCTCTACTTCAAGCACTCTTGCGGCCTCGATCTCACGCACCCGTCCGGTAAGCGCATCATGGGCTTCACGCACTCGGTCATTAACGGTGTTAACGGACGCGGGCGCTAATTTCGGGATCCAGCTCAGGCTCTGCAAATCGCCAAGCAAACAATCGGAGTCATCTAGTTGTGCGTCCAGGTAAGACTGCACGCCACTGAGCCAAAGCGTTAGCTGACCAATATCATCTTCATCCAAAGGCTTGTCGCTGCGGGTATCCATGCCGCGCACCAGCAACATCGCGACGTTGGAAAGGCCGCGCAGATTGGCTTTTTGCGCCAGCTGAGCGAAATCCGCACTCGCATTGCGCAGCTCTGTAAAAAACGCCAGCTGCAGCTCGGCATCGCCGCCGGTTTGCGCCACAGATTGCGCATCCAGCAGGGCGAGCCAGGGCTCAATCTGCTCGAGCAAAGTTTCGATGGCTTGCGGATCAATCATGGCACGCGGCACTCATTACGGAAGGGCTTTTGACAGGCTTGCGACTTTTGCGGCGCTAACTTGCGGACTCTGCCCCGGGCAGTTTAAAGATGCGCACGGTATCGACCAGCGCTTTGGAATACTGCATCAAGCGCCCGGTTTCTTCGCGCTGCGCGGTTAACTGCGCCATGGTTTCGGTGTTTGCCAATTCAATGTTGTGCGCGCGTTTGAGCAAGGTACCAGAGGCGCGCGCCTGGGTCGCGGTGGTGGCGGCAATTTCCCGCACTGAACCGACCAGCCCGTCTGTGGCTGACAGCGTTTTTTCCATCTGCTCGCCTGCGCGCTCGGCCAGTTTCGAGATTTCCACAACCTGCGAGATCGTCTCGTTCATGGTTCGAATCGTGTCACCCGAGTCGGCTTGAATGCCGTTTACCAGCGTGCCGATTTGGCGGGTCGCATCGCGCGCGCTTTCTGCCAAACGCTTGACTTCGTCGGCCACCAGCGCAAAGCCCCGACCAGCGTCGCCGGCGGCGGCGGCCTGCATCCCGGCGTTCAAAGCCAATACCGAGGTACGCTCGGCGATCTGGTTGATGATGTTAACAACCGTGGTAATTTCCTGGCTGCGCTCGCCCAAACGCTTGAGACGCTTTTCCGTTTCCCGAATCTGATCACGCGACAGCGCCACACCCTGCACGGTTTCCGACACGATTCGCAGCGCTTGCCCAGTGGCTGAAATGGCGCGTTCCGCCGCTTCATTTGCACTTTGCGCCTGCCCAGCAATTTCGTTCAGCGCGGTTGCCGCACTTTCCAATTCGCGTGAGGTCGAGGTCACTTCGACGCCGTTCTTTTCCGCCGCCGCCATAACGTCTGCTGCGCGCTGACGCACCTGGGTTGAAGCCTTTGCCACGTTTGCCGAAATGCCCAAAACTTGGCGCAGCGCGCCGCTGGTTTCCGTGGTCACGAAATTAATAGCATCCGCGATCGCACCGGTCACGTCCCCGGTGACGGGCACTTTCACGGTCAAATCGTTTTGAGCGATTTGCCCGAGCGATTGCATGATGTCAATGACCGAGTTATTCATGATTTCATTTTCATGTGCGGCGGAAACCAGCTGCGACACCCGCTCGTCCAGCAGAGTGTCAAACGCATTGCCCAGCTGACCCAGCTCATCGGTGGCCGCCATTTTCGTGCGCGCTTCCAAATTTCCCGTCGTCACTTCCTGAATCGTGCCTTGCAAATGTGCAATCGGGCGATTGATCGAGCGGGCTAAGCCTGAGGCAAATAAAAAGCCCAAAATACCCAGTACCGCCGTTGTTCCCAATGCCGCCAAAGTAATGCGCTTAAGTAACGCTTGCGCCGGCAAAAACGCCTCCGCTTG
>JANNYO010000478.1:0-1271 GCA_031410115.1 Rhodanobacteraceae bacterium
TGATCCTGCCCCATTTCAACGGACACTCAGCTAAGAGAGTATTTGGCTTCAAACGCATCCGGGCTGAGATAGCCCAGGCGCGAATGCAGCCGGATTCGATTGTAGTACACGTTGATGTATTCAAACGTTGCAGCGCGCGCCGCATCACGGGTTAGAAATCGCTCACCATGCACCGCTTCCACCTTGAAGCTATGGTTCCAACTTTCCATCGCCGCATTGTCGTAGCAGTCGCCTTTTTTGCTCATGCTGCAGACCAAAAAATACTTACTCAGCAGCGCCTGATATTCCCGCGAACAGTACTGGCTTCCGCGATCAGAATGCACGATGACCCGCTTAGGAAACTTACGTTTATAGAGTGCCATTTTTAATGCATCGGCAACCAGCGTTGTCGTCATCCGATCACCCATCGACCAACCGACCACAGCGCGCGCAAACAAGTCCAACACTACCGCCAAATACAACCAGCCTTCGTCCGTCCAAATATAGGTAATGTCGCTTACCCACACTTTGTTGGGCGCGTCGGTATTGAAGTTTTGCTCCAGCAAATTTGGTGCCACTGGCAAGCTGTGATTCGAGTTTGTTGTCGCCTTGTATTTGCGCGCAGCTCTTGCCCGCAAACCCATGCTGCGCATACGACTAGCCACGCGATTGCGACCAACATTAAACCCCGATTGGCGTAACCTGTGCGTCACTCTTGGCGATCCAATTCGGCACTTTTCCTGCGCATGCGCATCTCGAATTTTGTCGTCTAATATCGCGTTTGATTCGCTGCGTGCAGACTTTTTCTGCTTTCGCCATTGGTAGAATCCTGATCTCGAAACATGCAGCATTCGGCACATAAATACGAGGCAAAATTCATTGATTAGTTGCTTCATCAGGGCGTACTTCACTTGGGCACTTGCGCAAAGTACGCCGCCGCTTTTTTTAGGAAAGCGACCTCTTCTTCAAGCCGCGCTTTATCGCGCTTAAGCTTGGCAAACTCCGCCTGATGCAGGCGCTGATCTTCACTTACAGACGAAGCATCTGACGCCTGTTTGCGCCATGCGTAAAGCTGTGATTCGGCAATGCCCAAATCACGCGCTGTGACGGCAACGCCCTCGGTTGCCGAGCGGGCAAGTGACTGTTGCTTAAACTCGGGCGTGTAACGCGCCCTGACAAGCTTTTTCGCTCGTGCTGTTGTTGTTGTTTTTACTGCTGACGTCTTTTTCATCATTCACCTCGAGGCTAAGTTTAGTACTTAGCTAGGTGTCCGCGAAAACGGGGCAAGATCA
>JANNYO010000479.1:0-8249 GCA_031410115.1 Rhodanobacteraceae bacterium
TTGATCAAGTGGGAGTTGAAGAACCAAAATTTGCTGCAGTGATCGAGGCGTTGGCGCCAAAGGAGCCGCAGATAGATCAGAATGTAGTGTCAGAAAACGATGCTTTCGAACTATTCAGTGCAGACGTCGGTTTGGATGCGCTGATGTTCAGCGATACGGCCGAATCAAGTTCGTCAACCGACGTAGATGCGGTTTTTGATGCAGTCGCTGACGTTACGCCAAGCGGCGATTCAGCAAATTTTGCGCTTGCGGACACGGCAGGTGAGTTAGACAGTTTTGAATTTGCTGACAGCGAAATTGCAGCGCTGGATTTGGAAAAGAATTTTGAACGCACGCAGCCGACCTTGGCTGATTCTGTTTTTGCCACAGCGCCCTCCAGCGGGACGCAATCTCAATCAAGCGCACAGCGGGTTTTGCCGATTAGCCCAGATATTGACCCAGACGGGCCGCTGCTTTTGGCGGATCCAGACGAGGAATTGCTGGAGATTTTTGTCCAGGAAGGCGTCGATATTCTAGATACCGCTGACAATATGATGGCGCGTTTGCGTGAAACACCAAACGATTTTGAGATCGTTGTGGGCTTACAGCGTGAACTGCACACCTTGAAAGGTGGCGCGCGGATGGCCGGTGTTAACGCCATCGGGGATTTGAGCCACTCACTTGAATCGTTGTTTGAGGCAATCGTAGATAAGCGTGCGAACAATTCAGCGGTGACGATGGAAGCGCTTGAACGCTCGTTTGATCGCATGCATCAAATGGTTACGCGCGTTGGCAAGCGCTTGGCTGTCGGGCAGCCAGTGAATATTATTGCGCGCCTAGATGCGTTATTGGATGGCGATGACGATCAGTTTTTCGTCGCCCCAACCGTTGTGTCTGAAAGTACTGTTGATCCGATTAGCGTCATTGCACCAGAAGCTGCACCAATAGCTCCCGCGCTCAATAAGCCGGCTGCGCTTGCGCCAAAGCAAGTGGATGCAAAACCACAGCCAGAAAGGGTCGAGCGTAAAACCGCGTTGGACGAAGACGATGGGGGCCAGCGCCAGCAGCAAGAATCCATCCGCGTTCGCGCTGATTTGATTGATAACTTGGTGAATTACGCGGGCGAAGTATCGATTTATCGTTCGCGCCTTGAAGCGCAAATCGGTGGTTTTCGCTTCAACCTGCAGGAATTTGATCAAACCGTTCTGCGTTTACGCGAACAGTTGCGCAAGTTGGAAATGGAAACGGAAGCGCAGATTTTATCGCGCTATCAGCGTGAGGAAACCAAAAAAGATATCGGGTTCGACCCACTGGAACTAGATCGTTTTTCAACTTTGCAGCAGCTTTCACGCGCACTTGCGGAGTCGGTATCCGATTTGGTGTCGCTACAAAGCTTGATGGACGATATTGCCCGGCAGTCGGAAACTTTGTTGTTGCAGCAATCGCGCGTCAGCACGGAATTGCAGGAAGGCTTGATGCGCACTCGCATGGTGCCGTTTGATTCGCTGGTTCCGCGCCTACGCCGAATCATGCGTCAAACCGGCGGTGAGCTCGGCAAACGCGCTGCGCTGAAAGTTGAAGGTGCGCAGGGTGAAATGGATCGTACGGTCATGGATCGCATGACCGCACCGCTTGAACACATGCTTCGTAATGCCCTGGCACATGGCCTTGAGCTGCCGCAGGTCCGGCGTGCGGCGGGCAAACCGGAAGAGGGAACTGTTACCGTTTCGGTATCGCGTGAAGCTACGGAAGTCGTAATCAAAGTGACCGATGACGGGCGCGGCATGGATCGTGACGCGATTCGCGCCAAAGCGATCGAACGTGGCTTGCTTCGCGCGGATGCGCAGCTGTCTGATCGCGATCTGTTTCAGTTCGTGCTTGAAGCTGGGTTCTCTACCGCCGAGACGGTGAGCAAGATTGCCGGACGGGGCGTCGGCATGGACGTGGTCAACTCGGAAATCAAGCAGCTAGGTGGTTCCTTACAAATCGATTCGGTGAAGGGTGTCGGCTCGGTATTTTCAGTACGGCTACCGTTTACGCTGTCTGTTACGCAGGCTATTTTGATCAAGCTTGCCGACACGCCGTTTGCGGTGCCGCTTTCCTCGGTGCAGGGCGTTATGCGCATGCCGCGCAAAGAGCTAGACCGCCGTATTTTGAGCAACGATTTAGAAGTGTCATATGCGGGCGAAACGTACCAAATCTATGATTTGGGTGAATTAATTCGCCAACCAATTGCCTACGCAAAAGATGAGTCACAAGTACCGCTGGTGATGACCAAATCCGGTGATCAGCGCGCGGCAGTGCGCGTCAGTCAGGTGGTAGGCTCGAAAGAAGTTGTGGTGAAAGCAGTTGGCGCACAGCTGAGTTCAGTGCCAGGCTTTTTTGGTGCCACGATTATGGGTGACGGTTCGGTCATCGTTATTTTGGACTTGGCACCGTTGGTTCGACATGGCGCGGCGTTACGGCAATCCCCAGAACTTGCGGCTGAGCTTGATTTGGATGTTGTTGTTACCTCACCTGTAGAAACCCGGCGGCAAAAACTGGTCATGGTGGTTGATGATTCGATCACGATGCGTAAAGTCACCACACGCGTTTTGGAACGCAACGACATGGAAGTGATCACCGCGAAAGATGGCTTGGATGCGGTGGAACAACTGCAAGATCGAGTGCCTGATTTGATGTTGCTCGACATTGAAATGCCACGCATGGACGGCTACGAATTGGCGACCTACGTCAAAAACGACAGCCGACTGAAACATATTCCGATCATTATGATTACCTCACGTACGGGTGAAAAGCATCGGCAGCGTGCCATGGAAATTGGCGTTGAGCGCTATCTCGGCAAGCCATACCAAGAGGTTGATTTACTTAAAAACGTAATGGAGTCGCTCAATGGCGTCATCGCAAAATAGCGTTGCTGCGGTTCGCGCGGGCTTGGTGTACCAAGCCGTCGGGCTGAATGAGCATCTAAAGGTTGCCCTGCACGATGCTGGGGTCAATGTTGTGTTGGAAATTCTTGCGAACGCACTTTCCTTGGAAGTGATTCAGCGGGCGAGTTTGGACGTTTTTGTTGTTAACTTGGATCCAGAACTTGAAGACAGCCTAGAAGCATTGACCGACATGCTGGATCAAGTGCGCCGGCCGGTAATTTTCAATGATGGCGCTGCGTCGTCAGGACTGTCAGGCTGGGATCAAGCCCGCTGGGCCAGGCATTTGGCGGCAAAAATCACCGGCGAGTTGGACGCAACACCACCGCGGCCGCTTGATGCGGAGTTAATTAAATCGCCGACTAAGCCTGTCAGGGCTGCTACACCGCTGGTTTTACCCGCCGTGATATTGCCCGCAGTGAAATTGCCTGTTGCGGTTACTGTGGTTGCCCCCGTCATTGGGGCGCACAATTCGACGGCTGCGGACTTGTTGCCTGTGGTGCCCGCTGATGTGATTAGTACCGAGGACGTATTTGCCGAGTTAGATTTTGATTTTGACGCGGTCGATGATATCCATGCCGCACAAGGCGCACGCCCAGCGTTGGATGAGGATGAATCTGGGCTTGCTGATTTTGACGCGTAGGCTTTTGATCTAGCGCCAGAAACAGCGACAAGCACAAATTTTGCGAACGACGAATTCAGCGATTTCGATGCATTATTTCAAGATGATGAAGCGAAATCTGAAACGCGCCCAATGGCGGCAGAGCAAGCAACGACCGGTCAGAAGGCGATACGGGAAAACGAGTCTTTCGCAAATGAACAATCCCTGCCGACGAACGTTGCTGGCGTTGCGGAAACATCGGGCTCGGGCGAGCTAAGCTGGTCGCTCGAGCCACTTGAAGGTGAAATTGCGCAAGTTGCTCCGCCGACCGGGCGCGCGGTTTTTTCCGCGAAAGAACTACCTGTTACACAAATTATTGCAAAAGCCGTTGTGCCTGCTTTGACGCCAATACCGAGCGCGCCTGTGGCTGAAAGTGACGACCTTGCCGAATTTGATTTTTTCCTAGATGCAGATCCCGCTGACACGCTTGTTCCGGTGCCAGCGCCCGTCAGTAAGGCGCCGGAAAGCGTCATTACCAAGCAAATTCCGGTGGTAACTGCGCCGCCTGCAGTCGCGCAAATCGCTGCCGAGCCGGCGGCGCGGCAAGTGATCCAAAATGCCGATGCGGATGACGTTTCCGATTTTGACGCACTGTTCGCGGACTTGAACGATTTGTCGCCGGTAAGCATGCCCGCGTCAGACACAGCATTTCCTGCGGTAGATGCGGAAATGGCGTTCGACTCTGCCAGTTTGGATTTTGATCTCGACTTTGAAGTGGGTGCGCCGAGCGCTGCAACCGTTGAAAGTGAAAATGATTTCGCCGACCTAGATGCGCTGTTTGCTGATTCACCGGCTGTTAGCGCGCCGCAAAGCCCGATCGCGAAGCTAAAGGCAGCCAGTGCCGCGATTTCGCAAACCGGCCCTGAGCGTGTTTTTGTTTTGGGTGCCTCCATTGGTGGCCCGGAAGCAGTACGCAGTTTTTTGAGCAAGCTCAAGCCGAAAGTGCCCGCAGCGTTTGTGTTGGCGCAGCATATGGGTGCAGAATTTTTAGAGCTTATGACCAGCCAGCTGGCGAAGGCTTCATCAATGCCGGTGCGCTTGGCAAAGCCAGGGGAAACGTTTGCTGCCGGTGAAATTGTGGTCGTGCCGGTCAATCAACGCTTTTTAGTCGATCAAGCCAGTGTGATTCAGTTTGGGCCACTACCGACGGAATCACCGTACAGCCCGTCTATTGATCAAGTGATGATGGATATGGCGGATCGCTTTGGGCAGCGCTGCACCGGAATCATTTTCAGCGGCATGGCTTCAGATGCTATTGAGGGCGCGAAATATCTGGCGGCGCGTGGTGCCAAAGTTTGGGTGCAAGATCCGGCAACCTGCGTGATTAGTTCGATGATTGATGGTGCGCAGGCGGCTGGCGTCGTTAGTTTCGTGGGTGCGCCCGAGCAGCTTGCGGATCATGTGTTGGACGACTTAGGCGTACTAAGTTGACCGTGTTGGAATTAATGCTTAAGGATCTAAAGCATGGATAACGTCGCAGTTGAACAAAAGCGGGAAATTCGCGGGCTAATGATTCCCATCACCAACGGGCGCGTACTGATGCCAAACGCGAACGTATCGGAAGTGATCACGCTTTCCACGCCGGAGCGCGTTGCGAATGCGCCTGACTGGCTACTCGGGCGTGTCGCCTGGCGGGGTTGGAAGTTGCCGTTAATCTCGTTTTCGTTGCTCGCGGGTTTTGCTTTAGATGAACGCGCAACCGGCGGTCGGGTGTGTGTGATGAAGGCTTTGAGCGGGCACCCGCGTATGCCTTTTATCGCGCTGTTAGCGCAGGGCTTCCCGCGCTTGACCACAATTAACATCGATGAATTGGTGCCCTTGGGTGACAGTTTCGGCCGTACCGGTGTGAAGATGGATTTGATGCTGCGCGACGATCAAGCGGTTATTCCTGATCTTGAGAAAATTGAGCAAATGATCTTCGATGTGATTAATGCGCCGGTCGCAGGATTGGCGGCCTAGCTTTTTCGGTAGTCGATTTGTTACACCGGCGCCAAAGTATAACTCACTTGCCGTGTCGCCTTCCGGCGAGACTTGTGCCACGTTTTGTCGTTTTTGACCAATGCGTGGCTGATTGCCGTTAAACTGGACGGATGATTTTACTGACCCGTTTGCCGTTTTTATTCGCCCTGGCGCTGCCGTATTTTTATAGCGGGCTTGCTTACGGCGAAGTATCTGCCGTGTCGCTATCGCGAGACTCGACGACTGTCCAAGTTCCCTACGCTAGCCTTTATCGTGCATTAGAGCCAGCGGTCGTCATTGCGCGCTTTGATCATCTGATTGCTCGCCAGCGTATTGTCTCGCGCCGTAGCGATGTTGCACCTGCGCAAATCGAGATCCGTATTCTGGCGGCGGCGGGCGTGCTGAAATTGCATGCGCAACCCGATGGCAGCATTAACTTTCCCATGACGCAAGCGTTGCTCGCGGAAAATCCGCCGGTTGAAAGTAATCAACCAAAAGGCTCACTGAGCTTGAGTGCGACCATGGAACTTAAGCTTGCATCGGGGGCGGAGTTTGCCTATGCAGATTTGTACGCGGGTGCAGCGCAAGCGCAAACGGTACTTACGCAACTTGGCCCTGCAATGGTTGGCCGCTCGGTGCGCGCGATTGAATTTGAGTTTGACCCAAAGCTGGACGCGCGCGCGGAGTTGAGTGATTCAATTGCTGAAGAAGTACTGATCGCTGACGCCGCTGGATTGCTGATGGTGCGTGTCGACGAGGGCCTACTTAAGCGCAACGCGCGGATTAAATTTTCCCATGTGCCGCGTGCGGCACGCCCCCATATCGACTAGCCACGCGGTGCATATTGCGGGCCGAAAAATAGGAATGAAACGATGAGTTACCAAGTGCTTGCGCGTAAATGGCGGCCAAAAAATTTCGCTGAATTGATGGGGCAAGAGCACGTCGTACGGGCATTGACGGGCGGCTTAAGTCAGGGGCGTTTGCATCACGCATTTTTGTTTACAGGCACACGCGGTGTCGGCAAAACCACGATTGCGCGCATCATCGCCAAAGCGCTGAATTGCGAAATCGGGGTGACCGCGACGCCGTGCGGCGTTTGCAGCAGCTGTCGAGATATCGACGCCGGGCGGTTTCCAGATTTGATTGAAATTGACGCCGCGTCGCGCACCAAGGTGGATGACACGCGCGAGATTTTAGACAACGTGATCTATGCGCCCTCGCGCGGTCGCTTCAAAGTTTATTTGATCGATGAAGTGCACATGCTGTCCACGCACAGCTTTAACGCGTTGCTGAAAACGTTGGAGGAGCCGCCCGAGCATGTCAAATTCTTGCTGGCAACGACGGACCCACAAAAATTGCCGGTGACAGTGCTGTCGCGTTGCTTAAAATTTCATTTGAAACGGCTTACGATTGCGCAAATCGCGCTGCAGATGCGGCATATTTTGGCGGCCGAAGAAATTACATTTGAAGCCGACGCCATTGAGGAATTGGCGCGTGGCGCAGATGGTTCAATGCGTGACGGCCTGAGTTTGCTGGATCAGGCGCTGGCTTTTGGCGGCGGCAGTATCGAAACCCTCGCAACCCGGGAAATGTTGGGCACGATTTCGCGTGAGGCGGTGTTAGATTTGTTAGAAGCACTCAGTATCGGCAGCGCCGAGGAGCTGTCTAACAAGCTCAGCGACCTCGCCGATTTTGGCGGTAGCTATGTGCAAGTCATGGCGCGTTTAATGGAGTATTTGCATCAGCTCGCATTTTTGCAATTGGTCGGGCCACATGCCAAACAATTGATCGATGTGCCGCCGCGTTTGGCTGCTTTAGTGCCGCGATTTAGCGCGCAAGATTTGCAAATCAAATTTCAGTTTGCCAATTTGGGCGCGAAAGAAGTGGCCAGCGCGCCCGACGCCAAAATTGCGTTTGAGATGTGTCTGCTGCGCATGTTGGCGTTCGCAGATTTTGAAACAGGTGCAGACACTGAATTGTCGGATAAAACTCAAACAGGTGCGGACACCCAATCGCCGGGAAAAATTAGTGGCGACGGCGCCTTAGGTGCCGTCGTCATGCCTGTATTGGGCGCGTCTGTTGCAGCAACAAAAGACGCTATTGCGGTGGCAGATATTTCACCCGATCAACGTCTAGATTTCGCAGTAGAACTTGCACCGGTGCGCGCGCCCGTTACTGCAACTGATCGCTTGGATGATGCATCTTGCGTGTCCGCAAGCGGAGACTTGTCTGGCGTGTCCGCAAGCGGAGACTTGTCTATCACAAGCATTGCCGAACGCTGGCGCGACTTGGTTGCTGCTTTGCAATTGCCACCCGGTGCGCTGCGTGAATTTGCCTTCAACGCGATCGCGCGCAGCTGGAAAGACGGCGTGTTGAATTTGACCGTAGATGCCGCGCACGGCGGTTTGGCTGGTGCGGCGAATGTCGAATCCTTGTCGGTGGCAATTGAGCGCCATTTGGCGCGCGCGGTCGTCATTAATGTTGTGATCGCCGACGCTGATTTGTCAGCAAGCCCCGCGCACGTCAACGCGCGTGTGCATGCAGAAAAGGCGCAAATTTTTGGTGATTCAATCACCCAACGCCCGTTAGTGCGCGAGTTAATGGATGCACACGCGCGTTGACGTGCGCGGGGCTTGCTGACAAATCAGCGTCGGCGATCACAACATTAATGACGACCGCGCGCGCCAAATGGCGCTCAATTGCCACCGACAAGGATTCGACAT
>JANNYO010000480.1:0-5571 GCA_031410115.1 Rhodanobacteraceae bacterium
GCCGCGAATCGCTTGATTCAACGTGGGCGCGGGGTTTTTAGCTTCAAATTTTTCCGCCGAAATAAAGAAAAACAAGCGATCTTGAACGATCGGGCCGCCCAAGGTCATGCCATAGGTCAGCTCATCATTGAAGCCGGTGAATTTTTGGTTGAGCTCGTTATCGCCGACCCAGTTTTTCTTGCGGTAATAGCTAAATACGGAACCTTTGAAATCATTCGTACCCGACTTCGTCACCGCGTTGATATTGGCGCCGGTGGCATCGTTGGTGGTGACGTCATAGCTGGCAATCCCAACCGCAATTTCTTCAATTGAATCGAGCGAAATCGGCTGATTCAACGACGGCAAGCCGCCGGCATTGAGGCCGAATTCATCATTGGTCGGCACGCCATCAATCGTGACGCTGTTGTAGCGGCTATTTTGCCCGGCGGCGGAAATCGCGCCGCTGGATTTATCGACTTGGGTGATGCGCGGATCAAGGCGCACATAGTCATTGATCGAGCGCGCGATCGAGGGGAATGCCTCGATTTGATCGCGCGTCACGACGCTGGACGTGCCCATTTTAGTCGGATCGAAACTGTCACTGACCGCACTTGCCGTCACAACCACTTCTTCTAACGTTGATTCATTCGCGATCGCCGCGTTGACGGTGCTGATTTCACCTAACTTCAGCGTCACGCCTTCGCGCTTGATCGCATCGAAGCCGTCTTTGGAGACGGAAACCACGTACGGGCCACCGGTACGCAAGCCTTTGGAATTGAAGCGCCCGCTGGCATCGGTGGTGACGATTTTGTGGCTGCCGGTCGGTACGTGCAAAATATCAACCGTGGCACCGGCGATCGCGGCACCGCTGGTATCGGTAATCTTGCCGGTCATAGCCGATGAGGTTTCCTGGGCGAAGGCGGTGTTCATCGCCAGCGCCAGTGAGAACGCTAGCAGGGTGTGTCGGGTCGTATTTTTCACGAGTGTTGGTTCCTGTAGAAAAGAAGTGTTGAATTTCCTGGTTTGCGAGCGTGGCGCGATGAGGCAAATTCGTCCAAATGTTAAGCTTTTGCAAAGTACTTGGCTACTGTGACCGTTTTGTGGCGCGGGCGCAAAATTTTGCCGGTCCAGATACTTCGGGCGTTAAAGCAAATTTCTCTATTCGGCTAGCTTGTGCACTCGGCGCTCTCTCCGCATGATCCGGCTCAACTTTTAGGCGACTGGATTTGGCATGAGCAACCCCTATATTTTGTGGTTAGAACACCTGCGGCTGACCGACTTGGCGCAGGTGGGCGGCAAAAACGCGAGCTTGGGCGAAATGATTGGCAATTTAGCTGCGCTCGGTGTGTCTGTCCCGGGTGGTTTTGCCACCACCGCCAGCGGTTTTCGCGAGTTTGTTGAATACAATCAAATCAAAGAACGCATCTATGCGCGTTTGGCGGCGCTGAATATTGACGACGTCAATGCGCTTATCGCAGCAGGTGCTGAAATCAGGTCTTGGGTGCATGCCGCGCAATTTCCGGCTGCGTTTGAAGCCGAAATTCGCCGCGCGTATGGCGAACTTGAGGCGAAAACCGGCGTTTCAAACCCGGCGGTTGCGGTGCGCTCGTCCGCTACCGCCGAAGATTTGCCGGACGCATCCTTCGCCGGTCAACAGGAAACCTTTCTCAACGTCACCGGTGCCGATGCCGTTTTGGCGCGCATCAAAGAAGTGTTCGCCTCACTCTACAATGACCGTGCAATTAGCTATCGGGTGCACCATGGTTTCAAGCATGAAGATGTGTTTCTGTCTGCGGGTATCCAGCAAATGGTGCGTTCGGATTTAGCCACTTCGGGCGTGGCGTTTACGCTCGACACCGAATCGGGTTTTACCGATGTCGTATTTATTACTGCCAGCTATGGTTTGGGCGAAATGGTCGTGCAAGGCGCGGTGAATCCAGACGAATACATCGTCTATAAGCCCGCACTGCGCGCTGACAAACGCGCCCTGATCCGTCGGGTTTTGGGCAGCAAGCAAAGTCAAATGGTTTACTCGCATAAACCTGGTGAACGCGTGCGGATTGAAGCCGTGCCACTTACAGATCAACAGCGCTTTTGCATGACCGAAGCCGAATGCGCGGAGTTGGCGCGCCAAGCGCTGACGATCGAACAGCATTACGCGCGCCCGATGGACATTGAGTGGGCGAAAGATGGCGTAAGCGGCAAGCTTTACATCGTGCAGGCGCGCCCGGAAACGGTGAAGTCGCGGCAAAATTCCGCCGAGGTGGAGAAATTTCATCTGCGTGAAAAAAGCGAGCTGCTGGTACAGGGGCGCGCGATTGGGCAGAAAATAGGCGCAGGCCCAGCACGTGTGGTGAAAGGTAGCGCGCAGATGGACTTGGTCCAGCCGGGCGATGTTTTGGTGACCGATATGACGGATCCAGACTGGGAACCGGTGATGAAGCGCGCCTCGGCAATCGTGACCAATCGCGGCGGGCGCACCTGCCACGCGGCAATTATCGCGCGCGAATTAGGCATACCGGCGATTGTCGGCTGCGGCGACGCGACCTCGAAAATCGCCGCTGGGCAGCAAGTGACCGTAAGTTGCGCTGAGGGCGACACTGGATATGTTTATGCGGGCGCACTTAAGTTCGAGCGCCTGACGGCTAATTTGGGTGCGATGCCACCGGCACCGCTGAAAATAATGATGAATGTCGCGCACCCAGAACGCGCTTTTGAGTTTGGTCAGCTGCCCAATGCCGGCGTGGGTTTGGCGCGCCTTGAAATGATTATCAACAGCCATATCGGCATCCACCCGAAAGCGTTGCTGGAATATGATCGTCAGGAAGCGAGCATTAAAGCGCAGATTGACGAACGCATTAAAGGCTACGCCAGCCCGGTCGATTTTTATGTGGATCGCTTGAGTGAAGGCATGGCAATGATTGCGGCGGCCTTTGCACCCAACCCTGTGATTGTGCGGTTGAGCGATTTTAAGAGCAATGAATACGCTGAACTGATCGGCGGCAAGCGTTACGAGCCACAAGAGCACAATCCGATGATTGGTTTTCGCGGCGCATCGCGCTATGTTGACCAACGCTTCAAAGACTGTTTTGAGCTGGAATGCCGGGCGATGAAGCGTGTACGTGAGGAGATGGGTTTAACCAATGTCTGGGCGATGATTCCGTTCGTGCGCACCGTTGGGGAAGCTGAAAAAGTGATCGAAACGCTTGCCGAATTTGGCTTGAAACGGGGTGAGGCTGATTTAAAAGTGATTATGATGTGCGAAGTGCCGAGCAACGCGATTTTAGCGGAGGAGTTTTTGGCGCATTTCGACGGATTTTCGATTGGCAGCAATGATCTAACTCAACTGACGCTTGGCCTGGATCGCGATTCCGATATCGTCGCGCACTTGTTTGATGAGCGCGACCCGGCGGTGAAAAAAATGCTCTCGATGGCAATCACGGCGGCGAAAAAGATGGGCAAATACATTGGCATTTGCGGCCAAGGTCCATCCGATCACCCGGATTTGGCGCAATGGCTGCTGGCACAGGGAATCGAAAGCATTTCCCTGACGCCTGATACCGTGGTCGAGACGTGGCTGCTGTTAGCGCGCTCGAAAATGGGTTGAGGGTTTTGCGAGCTGGCGATGGACCCAATTTTTCTACGCCGCCCGCAAAAGTCGTCGGATAAATTTATGCTCTTTTTGTGGCAATACTAAACCAGTAGTTAACGAATTTACGCTGTGGTGATGGAAATTGAGCGAGAATTACGTGCTACTAATAGCACAACGCCGTTTCACCCTAAACCTTTCTAACCACTCGGAATCAAGCTTATGAACATGACTCAATTTTATCGCACCACAATCGCCCTATCGTTAAGTGTGTTGCTTTCAGCATGCGGCAGTACGTCGAAGTTCAATCGCGAAACGACCAGCACGAAATCGCTTGCTGACTACGATGTCATCTACGTTGCCGATTTTGGCAACGCGACTACGAAAAAAATTAGCAATCCGGATAAATTTGCAATCTATAAAAAGTCTGTCGACGAGGCGGGTATTGGATTCGCTGAAATGATCGCAACTAATCTTGAAAAAACGAAGAACCCGCCGCAAGTGACGCGTGCAGCGCCCGAAGGGACGCAGACAGTATTGCGAATTGAAGGCGACATAACATTGTTTGAGCGAGGGAATATGATGGCTAAGCTGTTGTTGCCATTCGCGGGCTCGACAAAATTTAATGCCAGCGTGCGGTTTATCGATCAAGCGACAAATGAGAAAGTGGGCAACATATCGGTAGATAAAAACAGCAACCCGCTTGGTGGCGGCTATGCAGCATCGCAAACAACTAACGCCTTTATGAAAGGCGCTGCCGACAAGATTGCAGAACAGGTCGAGTTGTTACGTAACCCGATCGAGAAAAAGTAAATGTGTTACAAAAAAAATAATTTATTTTTTAAGTATCTGATCGGGATACTCGTTGTTTTTTTGAGTGCATGTGCGACGGTTTATACAGCGCCTGAGTTCTCAAGTTATCAAGCTAAGCATCGAACATTGGCAATATTGCCTCCAATTGTCTCAATTAACGCCCAATCCTTTAAACCGGGCACCCCCATTGAGTTGATTGACCGCCAGCAGTTGGAAGAAGCGCAGTTGTTTTATGGGCAGCTCTATTCTCAATTTTTAGCGCAACAGGCCAAAGGGCGTTACACAATTGTATTTCAGGATATTGAGGAAACTAAATCCCTACTTTCTGCGAAAGGTGTGACTGCAGAAAAGATGCGAGCAATGACTCGCGCCCAAATTGGCCAAGCTCTTGGGGTTGATGCTGTTGTATCGTCGCGAATTTATCGCGACAAACCTATGAGTACCGGTGCTGCGCTTTTTGGGCTACTTTTGGGGGTAGGTGGCATAACCAACGAAGTGCAAATAAATCTATCGGTACATGAAGCGGTCGAAGGCCGTTTGGTCTGGAATTATGACCATATTGTTGGCGGAGGCGTCGTAAATTCAGCTGAGGGCATGGCTAAATCGTTGATGAAAAGTATCTCGAAGAAGTTTCCGTACGAAAAAAATAAGCGGAAGTAGGATTGTAAAATACAACTTGGCGGAGCACCGCGAAAATGCGGTGCTCCTCTTGCAGGCGTAAGCATCGAGAACGCCCCGCGAGAGAATGCAAATTGGATTCAAGTCATCTGGCTGGCTTAAAAGCTGACTGTACCTTAGTGCGTGGCTGAACCGACGCCAACAATTTCGGGGCGATTGATTCCATCTGCCGCGTTTGTGCTTGCGCAAAATCTGAGGCCACCCTATAGTTGCGTTCTAACCGGTGCGGGGTGGAGCAGTCTGGCAGCTCGTCGGGCTCATAACCCGAAGGTCGTAGGTTCAAATCCTGCCTCCGCTACCAATTTAGATATTTTTAAAAAGCTTTCTGACAACGAGTTTTCGAAAAAGCAATAGCAGATTTATGTTATTGCCTTGAGCGCACGGAAGCGCTCGTCTTTTTGGATTTACGCTGAATTTTCCGAAATTCGGCCAAAATGCAAAAATGAAACAAATGGGCCTAGCGCCCTTTTTTTTCGCGTCGAAAATGGTCTTGGCGCACAAGACGCCAAGAC
>JANNYO010000481.1:0-7643 GCA_031410115.1 Rhodanobacteraceae bacterium
ATTCGAGCATATTTTTTCCAATAGTTTTCGCCTAGCCTCAATCATTCCGCCATCCGATTGGCGTCAATCCTCAGTAGTACCAAATTGTCATTCCCGCGCAGGCGGGAATCCAGTATTCGTAAGCCTCGCAGTGAGAAATTCTTTGGTAACGCCCCTGGTTCCCCGCCTGCGCGGGGATGACAAGTCTCGCCGGAAGGCGACACGGCAACTGAGTCTCGCCGGAAGGCGACACGGCAAATGTGTCATATTCTTTACACGCAGCATTTTACTTATTCACTTCATCTGCGGAAAAGCAAACTCCGCACCTGCGGAAGCGGTATTCGGCCAGCGCTGCATTACCGCTTTGACCCGTGTGTAAAACCGTACACCTTCGGGGCCATATACATGATGGTCGCCAAAAAGGCTGCGCTTCCAACCGCCAAAACTGTGGAAGGCCATCGGCACCGGCAAAGGCACGTTGACGCCGACCATACCAACTTGAATTTGCCGCACGAATTCGCGCGCCACACCGCCATCGCGGGTAAAAATCGCCACGCCGTTGGCATATTCATTGGCGTTGATCAAGGCAATTGCGCTGGCAATATCTTTGGCGCGCAGCACGCACAGCACCGGGCCGAAAATCTCTTCTTGATAGATCGACATCTCCGGCGTGACGTGATCGAACAAGGTGCCGCCGACAAAAAAACCCTGCTCGCGCCCGGGCACGCGCAAATCGCGCCCATCAACCACTAACGTTGCGCCCTCAGCTACGCCCTGACCGATCAGCTTTTCAATGCGCATTTTTGCCGCCTGGGTAATCACTGGCCCCATTTCAGCACCCGGCACCATGCCGTCGTCAATCTTTAAACGACGTGTTCGCGCCGCCAATGCCGCGACCAGCTGATCACCCGCGTTACCAACCGCGACCGCCACCGAGATCGCCATGCAGCGTTCACCGGCCGAGCCATACGCCGCGCCGATCAGCGCGTCGACCGCCATATCCATATCAGCATCGGGCATCACCACCATGTGATTTTTTGCGCCGCCCAAAGCCTGCACGCGCTTGCCGTTTGCGCTGCCCCGGCTGTAGATGTATTGCGCAATCGGGGTGGAGCCGACAAAGCTAATCGCCTGCACTTGTGGGTGATCGAGTAAGGCATCGACGGCGACTTTATCGCCCTGCACCACGTTGAAAACGCCATCCGGCAATCCCGCGAGCTTGAGCAATTTGGCGTGCAAAAGCGAAGGTGACGGATCGCGCTCGGACGGTTTGAGGATGAAGGTGTTGCCACAGGCCAGCGCGATCGGAAACATCCACATTGGCACCATCGTCGGAAAATTGAACGGCGTTATGCCAGCCACTACGCCAAGCGGTTGGCGAAAACTGCACGCGTCCACGCCACGCGCAATTTGATCGCTGAACTCACCTTTCAGCAGCTGCGGAATGCCCACGGCAAACTCCACCACCTCTATGCCACGTGCGACCTCTCCTTGGGCATCGGCAAATGTTTTGCCGTGCTCGCGCGTCAGCAGTGCGGCAAACTCATCGCTGTGCTGCTGCATTAATTGCAGATATTTAAACAGCACGCGCGCGCGGCCAAGTGCTGGGGTATTTGCCCACGCGGGAAATGCGGCGGCGGCGGCGGCAACGGCTAGGTTCAGATCGTTTGTCGATGCCATCGCAACACGGGCGATGGCAACACCGAGCGCGGGATTATAGACGTCCGCATATCGACCAGAATCGGTGTCTAGGTGTTGCCCGTTGATGTAATGCGGGATCAGTTCGAGTTGGTTTTGCATGCGCTTAATCCAATGTTTTAAGTATGTTTGCGAGCTTGCCAAACAGCTCGTCGATGTGGGTTTTCTCCAGCACCAGCGGCGGCGACAGCGCAATAATGTCGCCGGTGGTGCGGATCAAAATACCATCCGCAAACGCGCGCTTGAACGCGGCAAATGCGCGCGCGCCGGGCTTGCCGGGAATCGTTGCAAGCTCAATGCCGGCGATCAAACCGATGCTACGCAGATCAATCACATGCGGCAAACCTTTGAGTGAATGCACCGCGTCCGCCCAATATTCCGCCATGTCCTGCGCGTGCCCAAGGATGTTTTGTTGCTCGAAAATATCCAGCGTTGCCAACGCCGCCGCACAGGCCAACGGGTGGCCGGAATAGGTGTAGCCGTGAAATAGCTCAATGCCCGCTGGCCCATGCATAAACGCATCGTGGATGTAGGCTTTGCTAAACACCGCACCCATCGGCACCACGCCGTTGGTTAGGCCTTTAGCGACGGTCACTAAGTCCGGCTCAACATCAAAATAGTCAAACGCAAACGGCGTGGTCAGGCGGCCAAAGCCGGTAATTACCTCATCAAATATCAGCAAGATGCCGTGCTTGGTACAAATCTCACGCAGGCGTTTCAGATAGTTTTTCGGCGGTATCAGCACACCGGTTGAACCGGCAACCGGCTCGACGATCACTGCGGCAATCGTTGAGGCGTCGTGCAAGGTCACGATACGCTCCAGCTCGTCAGCCAAGTGCGCGCCCCAGGCCGGCTCCCCGCGTGAATAAGCGTTGTGCTCCAAACTATGCGTGTGCGGCAGGTGATCTACACCCGGCAACAGGCTGCCAAAAGTCTTGCGATTACCGGGAATACCGCCGACTGAAATGCCGCCAAAACCCACGCCGTGATAGCCGCGTTCGCGCCCAATCAAGCGCGTGCGACTGGCTTCCCCACGCACCCGGTGATACGCCAGCGCCATCTTCAACGCGGTATCGACCGCTTCCGAGCCAGAATTGGTATAGAAAACTTGGCCGAATTTATGGTTGGTATAGTGCATTAAGCGCTCCGCCAACAAAAATGCGCTCGGATGTCCCATTTGAAACGACGGGGAAAAATCCAGCTGCCCAATCATGTCCTGCACGGCTTTGACGAGATGCGGCTGTGCATGCCCGAGCGGCACGCACCAAAGGCCCGCCGTGCCATCTAAAATTTGATTACCATCCACATCGCGATAATGCATGCCTTTCGCCGACACCATCAGGCGCGGACTTTCTTTAAAATCGCGGTTTGCGGTGAACGGCATCCAATAGGCGGACATGGCTTCGGGGCGGCTTTCAAACATTCGAGCAAATCCTCATGTGCGGTTTGTTGACAAAACCTTGACTGATGATTCTGCCACGAATAGGCGGCAATTTCGATCAACCACCCGCGCCAACTCTGTTGCACCGCTGAGTTTTTCGGAGTGTCCTGAAAATAGTTTTTATAATGCCCAGTCCGGTATGCTGAGCACGGCTCACCGAGCCGTTGTGTAGCTTTTGAAGGGCGGACACACGTGAATAACTGATGCGGCAAAGTTCACCAAGCGATCTAAAAACCGTGTTGCACTCCAAACGTGCGCACGTTTATTACCTGGAACACTGCCGCGTGCTGGTCAAAGGCGGCCGTGTGGAATACGTCACCGACCAAGGCAAACAGTCGGCGTATTGGAATATCCCCATTGCCAACACCACCAGCATTTTGCTGGGCACTGGCACCTCGATTACGCAGCTGGCGATGCGCGAATTGGCAAAGGCTGGCGTGCTGGTGGGCTTTTGTGGTGGTGGCGGCACGCCGCTATTTTCTGCGAATGAATTGGACGTTGAGGTCGCCTGGTTTTGCCCGCAAAGCGAATATCGCGCCACTGAATACCTGCAGGCCTGGGTCAAATTTTGGTTTGACGACGCGCAACGTTTACGCGCGGCAAAACACTTGCAACAGGCCAGACTAGAACGCATCCGCAAACTTTGGCTAGGCTACAAACCGCTGCGCGAGGCCGGCTTTGAGCTTGCTGTCGAGGCCTTCGACACGGCACTGAATCGTGCGAAAACCAACATCGAAGTGGCCGTTGATAACACCGCGCTGCTGCTGGAAGAAGCGCGCTTAAGCCAACAACTTTATGCGCTTGCCGCGAAAGCATCCAAATATGGCGCCTTCACCCGTGGCCAACGCGGCAGTGGCACCGATCCGGCCAATCAATTTTTGGATCATGGCAACTATTTGGCCTATGGCTTGGGCGCAACCGCCACTTGGGTGCTGGGTTTACCGCATGGATTATCGGTGCTGCACGGCAAAACCCGGCGTGGTGGCTTGGTGTTTGATGTCGCCGATTTGATTAAAGATGCCAGCGTGTTGCCACAAGCCTTTGTGTCAGCCGCCGCCGGCCACGACGAAGGCGAATTTCGCCGTGCGGTCATCCAAACGCTGACGCAGACAGAGGCGCTGGATTTTATGATTGATACGTTGAAGGAGATTGCGGGCGGTATGGGTAGGGGTTCGCAATGAACATCCTACTCGTCAGCCAATGCCAAAAACGCGCGCTGAGCGAAACCCGCCGCATTCTGGATCAATTCGGCGAACGCAAAGGCGAGCGCACTTGGCAAACGCCGATCACCCAAATTGGTTTGGACACCCTGCGAAAAATGCTGCGCAAAACCGCGCGTAAAAATACCGCCGTCGCGTGCCACTGGATTCGCAGCGCCAACTTGACTGAACTGCTGTGGATCGTCGGCGATGCCAAACAGTTTAACGCCGAGGGTTCGGTGCCGACCAATTTGACGGAGCGGAATATTTTGCGCTTGAGTGATGAGAATGATTGGCATAGTTTGACGCTGATTCGCATGGCGGCAGAAATGGCGGCGCTGTGGCATGATTTTGGCAAGGCCAGCGTGCTGTTTCAAAACAAACTTGCGGGCAACGCGAAGGTTGCCGATCCTTATCGGCATGAATGGGTGAGCCTGCGGTTGTTTCAGGCATTCGTCGGTAACGACAGCGATGCAGAATGGCTGGCGCGCCTGAAAAATATCGCGACTGAGAGCAACGCCTGGCAACAGCGGTTAATTTGCGATGGCTTGCTGCCAAACAACGATAAGCCGTTCGCAAAACTGCCGCCCTTTGCGCACTTAGTCGGATGGCTGGTGCTATCGCATCATCGCTTGCCTTTACCCAATCGGGAGGGCACTGCTGACGCCGCATTAGCGGCGATTTGGACAGAATTAGACGCATCCTGGGCACACTGCAACGATGCCGCGATGGCAAACGCGAAAGACTGCTGGACCTTCAAAGGCGGCTTGCCGACGCAAAGCCGAACCTGGAAGGCGCGTGTCAGCACGTTAGCGGCTGACATTCTACTCAACCCAAAATCTTTGGCCTCGGCGTCCGTCGCCAACCCATTCATTGCGCACCTTTCCAGGCTGGCGCTGATTGCCAGCGATCACCAATTTTCCAGTGAGGAAGGCAAGCGCGAGTATGGTGATGCCACTTATCAAATTTTTGCCAACACGCGCGCCGACGGCACGTTGAAACAGCGCCTTGATGAGCATTTAGTCGGCGTCGCGCGCTACGCGAAAAGCATCGCCTCGACGCTCTCAAGCTTGGACGGTGCCTTTCCCAGCATTGCGCAGCGCAAAAAGTTTAAGCAGCGCAGCGCCGGTGACTTTGCCTGGCAAAACGAAGCGTTTGATGTCGCACAAAGCTTACAAAAGCGTTCCAAGCAACACGGTTTTTTTGGCGTCAATATGGCCTCTACCGGCTGCGGCAAAACGCTGGCGAACGCGCGCATTATGTATGGCTTGGCGCCAACCAGCGGCGCGCGCTTTTGCGTGGCCTTGGGCTTGCGCACGCTGACCCTGCAAACAGGTGATGCCTATCGCGAACGCTTAAATTTGTTGGACGACGATATTGCCGTGATGATCGGCTCCAGCGCGGTACGGGCGCTGCATGAGCATGCCAACCGCGAGGAAAACGAGCGTAACAACCCCTCTATTCTTGGCAGCGAATCCGCTGAAGCGTTGATTGAAGGTGGCATTGACGTGCGCTATGAAGGTGCGTTGGGAACTGGCAAGTTGAGCGAATTTCTCAAACGTGATCCGCGCGTACTCAGAATGCTCAGCGCACCGGTTTTAGTCTGCACCGTCGATCATTTAATGCCCGCATCGGAAACCCTGCGCGGCGGGCATCAAATTGGCCCGATGCTTAGGTTGCTTACGTCTGACTTAGTGCTAGATGAGCCCGATGATTTCGACTTAGAAGACCTGCCTGCATTAACGCGTTTGGTCTATTTCGCCGGGCTTTTAGGCAGCCGGGTGCTGCTGTCATCCGCGACTTTGCCACCCGCGCTGGTGCAGGGTTTGTTTGCCGCCTATCTGGCCGGGCGTGCGGTGTTTCAGGCCAATGTCGGCGCGCCTAATCGCGCGCTCAATGTCTGCTGCGCTTGGTTTGACGAGTTTGGCAAAGCGCAGAACGACTGCCCAAATGAAAGCGATTTCCGTTCAGCACACCAAGCATTCGTCGATATGCGGTTGCGCAATTTAGGTGGCAAAGCCAGCGAGCAGCGGCGCAAAGCCCGCATTCAAACGCTAGCTATCGACACAAGTTTAAAAAAGCCCGCCATTGAAAAAGCTTTCGCAAAGGAGCTGCCAGCGATCTATCAAGCGCTGCATCTTCAGCACCACAGCGTTGATCCCAGCACTAAAAAGCGCGTTAGTTTCGGTTTGATTCGCATGGCAAACATCAATCCAATCATCGCGGTAGCACGCGCGTTATTCGGTATCGCGCCGCCCGCCAACACAAAAATTCATCTGTGCGTTTACCACTCGCGCTTCCCGCTGATCGTGCGTTCCGGCATTGAAAAACGCTTGGATCAAATGCTGAAACGTCACGATGAGTTGGCGATATTCAAAGATGCGCAGTTGCGCGCAATCTTGGACGGTGGGGCAGAAACTGATCACATCTTTTTGGTGCTCGCCAGCCCAGTCGCAGAAGTAGGGCGTGATCATGATTACGACTGGGCGATCGTCGAGCCGTCCTCGATGCGCTCGATCATTCAAATCGCCGGGCGTGTGCGCAGGCATCGGCCGGGCGCGGTGGAACACGCCAATATCGTATTGCTCAATCAGAATTTGCGCGCGCTGACCGATTCTGTAGGCGAACCCGCGTTCAAATGGCCGGGATTTGAGTCGAAAACAATATTTGATCGTGAAAAGCGTTATTTGCTGAAGCATCACGAGCTGAAAAAGCTACTACTGCCGGAAGATTTTACCCCGCTCAGCGCCGCACCCCGCATCGTCGAGCGCAACGACAAACCGCGCGAACGCTTGTTGGACTTGGAACATGCGCGGCTGCGTTCGTTGTTGGTCGAGGAACGCGCCGGGGAATACTTTGTGCGGCGCTTTTGGGAGCGTGCGACACAGTTTACGGGCATTGAGCAGGAGGCAAAGGAATTTCGCGATTCTGAGCCACAGATTGAAATGTATATGTGGGTGGACGAAGGCGAGGTGCGTCATTTTAGGATCGAACACAAAACTGTAGACACGCCACAGAGTGGGCAATTCGCTTTGATCAAGCTAGTGCTAGCCGAGCGCATTGCGGTTTGGGCTGTGCCAGATTGTGCTGATGCGCTTGCAGAAATACCGAATGCTGAAACATCAGACCCACAGAAGCTGGCGCGGCGTTTTGCTGTGTTTCAAATCGGCAAGCATTTGGAAGGCAAAACGATTCGTTGGCATCCTTGGTTGGGGTATTCGGATGCTGTTGATTAGCCCCTCACCCCAACCCTCTCCCCGCGCTAGGTCTGTGTTTCTATTGATATTTACGGGCGTGGAGAGGGAGCTTGCCGCGCCGTAACCGGC
>JANNYO010000482.1:0-3319 GCA_031410115.1 Rhodanobacteraceae bacterium
GTTTATGCGCGACATCGAATTACTGCGTGGGCGAAATCTAGCGCTCGGCGGCAGTATGGCAAACGCGATTGTGCTCGACGATTATCGGGTATTGAACGAAGACGGTTTGCGATACGAAAGCGAGTTTGTTCGGCACAAAATTTTGGACGCGGTCGGCGATTTGTATTTGCTCGGGCGACCCATTTTGGGCGCTTTGATTGCGCACAAGAGTGGACATGCATTGAATAACAAACTGGTGCGCGCGCTAAAGACGCAGCCGCAGGCTTGGGAAGAAGTGACATTTGCAGATGCTGGGCTCGCACCAACCGTGTTTGGGCACCCCCAACACGCGGCGTAAGTGATTACCAAAGCATCATGTTTTGAATCGAACACATAGGATCAGAAACAGAGGGAATTGTTTTAAGCGGTCGATTGCAGGTATGTGTGAACCAACGAATGGGCAAGTTCTATGAGAAATCACCCACTCGCCGTACCCGAATCGCCAATGCAGTAACACCGGGATAACCGAGGCCATGCGCCGAAGCGACCACGGTGTCAGATAACAAGCGAAGTTTTGTAGCCCACGCTGAGGAGTCAGCGAGGAAACGAAGGTTCTGTCCATCGATACTGGCAAAGCGCACATGCGCACGGATCGATACGGGCAAACCTTCGCTCAAGCGACTCCCCAGTTCGGTATAGGACTCGACCCGTGCCAACATTTCGATAAAACCAGGGAGTTTTTCGAAATGTTTCGCGAGTGGCGAGCCTAAATCGGTCGTTGGATTACGAATTTTTTTAGTCACAGTGTTTTAGATGGCCTAGTGCTTTAGGAAGTCTCGCCGAATAGGCGATACGGCAAACAAGTCTCGCCGAATAGCGATACGGCAAACAAGTTTGGTTTCTAGCGGTTATGCGTGGCGCAATAGCGGCATGGATGTTCTTAGAAACTGAGGTTAGAAACACTCTACAAAAGTTGATACCGCGCATGAATTTGATTCTAATCGGCAAACCGTTCAAAACTCCAAAAACAATTGAGCTCAGTAAGCGTTCGGTGCAGCTCGTGCTCGGCGGTGCCGCAGCGATTGCGATCGGCGCATTGGTTGCCTCTAGTTTTATGGTTGGCCGCCTGTTTGGTGACGTGCAAGGCGTTACCCGTGCGCAGTTAACCGGATTGCGTGGACAGTTGAACGGTCAAGCACAAGCGCTGAATCAGACACAAGAGCAGGCGAAACGCGATTTGAACGCGCTTGCGATACAAATTGGTGAACTCCAGGCACATGCAAGTCGGCTTGACTCACTCGGTTCACGTCTGACCAAGATTGGCAAACTAGACGACGGCGAATTCAACTTTGGCTCTACTCCGGCAATGGGCGGCCCTGAAGGCGAAGAGGATAGCGCTGATTTTCTCAGCAGTGAATTCGCACGTACCGTGTCCACGCTGCGTCGTCAGTTTGAATCACAGGATCAACAGCTTAATTTGCTCGAGTCCATGCTGCTCGATAAGAACTTAGATGCCAGCATGATGCCCAAAGGCATGCCGGTGCGCTCTGGGTATTCCTCTTCTGGTTTTGGCACACGTGTTGACCCGATCAATGGCGCATTTAGTTTTCATCCGGGCGTCGATTTTCCAGGCCCTTATGGCACCGACGTGATCGCGGTTGCGGCTGGTGTTGTTACCTGGAACGGCGTGCGTCCGGGCTTTGGTAATGTTGTCGAGATTGACCATGGCAATGGCTACAAAACACGCTACGGTCACAACAGCCAAAACATCGTGAGTGTTGGCGACCGCGTAAAACCAGGCGACTTGATTGCAAAAATGGGTTCGACCGGGCGTTCCACCGGTTCGCATGTGCATTTGGAAGTTTGGTATGAAGACAAGTTGATTAATCCAGCCGAATTCGTGTCTGCGATTCGCTAAAACCGCTCCCGATTCGGTCACACGGGCATTGTTGGACGCTTGAATTGCCCTAGATTCAGCACCACATCTGCACAGTCCTAAGCCCCGGGCGGCACCACCGCCTGGGGTTTTATTTTTGTCTTTAATGAGTCTCGCCTTCCAGCGAGACTCGGCAAAACCAACATTGCTTCGCCGGTCTACATCTAAACCCACCTTATTTGCCCATAAGAACGCCTCCTATGATTCAAGCTTTTCTTGCAAAAATTTTCGGTAGCCGCAACGACCGTCTCGTCAAAACTATGTCTAAAGCGGTTGCGAAGATCAACGCGCTTGAGGCGGGAATCAAAGCGCTATCCGACGATGAGATCAAAGCCAAAACCGTAGCGTTTCGGGCGCGCGTAGAAAAAGGTGAAACCCTTGATTCATTGCTGCCTGAAGCATTTGCTTGCTGCCGCGAAGCTGCGTTCCGCGTGTTGGGTCTGCGCCATTACGACGTACAGATGATTGGCGGCATGGTCTTACACAACGGCAAAATCGCCGAGATGCGCACCGGCGAGGGCAAAACGCTGATGTCAACTTTGGCGGTGTATCTCAACGCGCTGTCCGGAAAGGGCGTGCATTTGGTCACCGTGAATGATTATTTAGCGCGCCGTGACGCACGCTGGATGGGCCCGGTGTATGAATTTCTTGGCTTGACCATTGGCGTGATCGTACCGAATCAAGCCATGGACGAAAAACGCAGCGCCTACGCCTGCGACATCACCTACGGCACCAACAACGAATACGGTTTTGATTATTTGCGCACCAACATGGCAATGAATAAGGCGGATCGCTTACAGCGTGAGCTGAATTTCGCCATTGTCGATGAAGTCGACTCGATCCTAATCGACGAGGCGCGTACGCCGTTGATCATTTCCGGCGCGTCAGACGAATCGCCAGATTTGTACGTCAAGGTCAATCGCGTGGTGCCGCAGTTGACGCGCCAAGCCAATGAAGAAGCGGCAGGCGATTTCTGGGTTGACGAAAAAGGCAAACAGGTTCATTTGTCCGAAAACGGCATGGCAAATGCCGAAGAAATTCTGGCAAAAATGGGTTTGTTGGGGCAAGACGAAAGCCTGTACGACCCGCGCCACCTGTCCATCGTGCACCACTTGAACGCGGCATTGCGCGCACACACCCTGTTTTTGCGCGATAAAGAATATATCGTGCGCAATGGCGAAGTGATTATTGTCGATGAGTTTACTGGCCGTACGTTGGCTGGGCGGCGTTGGAGCGAAGGCTTGCACCAAGCGGTTGAGGCCAAAGAAGGTGTGCCGATTCAGCGTGAAAGTCAGACGCTGGCATCGATTACCTTCCAAAATTTCTTTCGGATGTACAAAAAGCTGTCCGGCATGACCGGTACGGCCGACACCGAAGCATTCGAGTTCCAGTCGATTTATGGCC
>JANNYO010000483.1:0-7692 GCA_031410115.1 Rhodanobacteraceae bacterium
GTCCACGCGGTTCGCCGACCGCTACGCTGCTCAGGCGGCACGAGTCGTCGTCGCGGCACCTGCTGCAACGGCTGCACGTCCGGCCAACCCGGTTCGCGCCGTATAGGTCCTCGAGGATCGCGGCTGGGCAGCGATCATCACGCAAATACTCAGAATTTGACCGACCAAGGTCAACGCCGGTATGAAAACGATCTGACCAACCGTGCGTCCAAGACAGCGTTATGTCACGCGCAATTAGATAATCAGTGCCGACCAAATCACCGAGAAAATCGACTGACTCCTGCGTGCCACGTGTTGCGCTCAAATCAATGACGGAATACGAACGCGGCCGGAATTGCATACCAACATCCCACGCAACACCCGAATAACCTTTGATGCGATTGTCTTCAAAGTTTTTCTGTGTCCGGCCAAAGCCAATGTGGCCTGAGGTTTTTTCCGTCGCATCAAACTGCAAACCAAGCAAATAGGTGCGATCTGTGCTGTCTAACAAGTAGTTTGCTAGGCCCAGACGTGTGCGCCGTACGTCATAACTGACGTCGGAATTTTTCGCCGAAAAATACGCCTGCGTTTTCGGCGCAATACGCCAGCCAAAGCGGCCACCGAAATACCTCAAATCGCGATTACCGCGCGTTGAATAAATCTCGTTATTTTGATAATTAATGTTGGAAACGCCGGCGTCTAAGCCAAGCGCGCCGCGCGCACCCGGGGCGCCGTAATCAAAACCAACATCAAGACCTTTACGTTCCCAACGATCGACATCGCGATTGCTTAAAGCCGCAGCGCCTGGGGTTAGCCCTTGTTGAAAGTTAGTACCGCGCCGATCGTGACCACGATCAAACGATGCCCCGACATCCAGTTTTGTACGCACACTTGGCGAAAGCGTGACGCCCGCAGTTAAGTGATGGTCGGTGTAATTGTCCGTGCTTGAATCTTGGTAGCGTGCAGAGTCCAACGCGTAACTTAAGGAAAAACTACGCACTTCGTTACCCGCGTCGACCCGAATTCCCGGCGAAATCAGGGTAAAAAAACTGCTGATTTCATTCGTATTGGATTGGGCAACGTTGGAATCGTGGCCCACGGTCAAGCCGATCGTTGGCTTTACTCGAAACGGCCCGGACTGAATGCCGGTACCATCTTGCGCACATGATATCCCTGCGACGGCGAGTGATACTGCAAAAGCGATTGCGGTTTTAGCCATTATAATTCCGATGCCCCGTCTCGAAAAACTTCAATTGACTTGCGCAACCCCACCGAAGTGTCATGTGATGTTACCGTCTATTAGCTGTTACTGTAACTTAAGCTTATAGGTGAACTCTAGTCCCTAATGCCTTCTAATTGCTGCAAAAGTTGCTTTGCTTCAGTTGGCATCGTCAATTGCGCGGCATCAATCAGATCACGCGCTTCGGCACGCTTGGACATTGTGCGCCACAAAAGTCGCGCTAAATTTAGTTTTGCCTGCGCGACGCCTGCGTCACTGGCTAGCCGATACCAATTTTCTGCCTGTTCAAGATTCGCCCGACCAATCCAACCACGTTCATAAACTTCGCCAAGATTGTTTGCGCTACTCGCATCTCCGGTGGAAAACGCCATTTCGTATAACGCCGCAGCCTTAACCGCTAGCGCGGGCGACGGTGTTTGGCTGGTCAAAACATACGCCGCAAGGCCCGCTGCAGATTTTCTGCCTGCATCGGCCGCCTGACACAGCATCAGCACCGCACATTCACGTCCGGCATCGCCCTGCTCAGCGCAAAGGCGACCATAAGCTTCCATTGCCGCAGGATGTCCACCAACTGCCGCAGCCTGCATCAGCAGCAAAGACTCTTTTGGCGCAGTTTTTGTTACGCAAAGCGCCCTACGATAAAGTGCACTTGGCGAATTAAGCGTGCCTAACTGCGCGATAGTTGAACACGCAACGTCCATCCACCGCTCGGTTTTCGTGTGTTCTTCAAGTTCTCGCCACAACCACACGGCCCGCTGATCGCCTGCCTTCACCTCCTGGCTCATTCGCCATCGGGTATCGCCCAAATCTTTCGTCGCCAAATTCCAGTAAGCGCGCGCGCGACCCATTTCATTGACAGCTTCATTTTTTAGCGCATCTTCAATCGCGGCGTACGCCAGGTCCAGACGACGTTTGCGCGCAGACTCGCCATTCGGGCCTTTCACTTTTGCTTCGGTTTTCAGCGCTTGTGCTTCGGCAGCAAGGGTCAGCGCCGGGATATCTGCTGCGATGAAATCGGGCTGCCCGAGCGGACAAACCAATGCCGCGCCAGCATGCTGGGCAATTAGCTGGCTGAATAGGACTAAAAAAAACAGGAGAAATCGGGACGTTGTCATCATGGCGATGCTAGCGTGATTTGTTTTGCACTGCAGCTTTGATCTGCGCCAAACGTTTGCACCTAAGCGTTCGCTTCATATCGCAGCCACCGCATAAAGATACGCACTGCTGGCTGGGCGATACAGTCTTTGCGACATACCAGTGCGCGCTGGGTGAAATGCATTGATGCGCTGCCTAGACCAACTGTCCATTCTGTAAGCGCGGGTACGCAAATGAGTAGCGTGTCAGCGCTACGACCAAGCCAGCGCGAGGCCACGATCCTGATCCAGCGCGAAGTAGGCACCAACGTTAACCTTTTGCCCTTGAGTGTTCGGAGACTATTTGACGCAATCACAATTGCAATAACGAAATTGTGCTAATTCATTTAGTGCCGCAAATTCTTCCGCAACCTCTCTAGCGCTTGCAATTGTGCTACAGCCTGCATCAACTGCTGTTGTGCCGCCGCAATTTCCATTAGAACGATTTGATTCTTCGATCAAACGCCGTCCAACATCTAACACCTTTTGGTTTCAGACCCATAGCCCATCTCTTTTGCCATTCTAGCGACACCGCTGAAGAAAGCGTTGAAGCTGCACGAAGTGTTTTCATTAATGTTCAAATGCTCAGCTAAATTGCGCGCACCACCCAGTTTTTGAAACGTTGGCAGAAGTCGTTTGATTTCATTCGAGGGTTTAACTAAGCGATCCGGGTCTGAAAACCGTTTGCGGTTCGGTTGTGAGTTAATGCTGGGTTTATCAAAGGCCGCTGCCAATGCAATTAAATCGCCAAAATACCAACTTTCTAACTCTTGACAGATGATTCGAACCAGTGAATCACTTCGACCGTTCGAATTTGCGAGGGTCACAAAGCGCTTTTTAAGAACTTTGCAATCCCCTGCATCATTGTCACGCACGATTACAAACCGATCATTTGGGATACTCCAAGCTTTTAATTTTCGCGGGAAACTCTTCTCAAGATCGGTCTTGCCTTCATGCGGAACACAGAGAAAATGCTGGCCTTCCATCCAACCGGAAAACACGCGCGGTAAAAATGAATCGAGCAGCGCTTTCATAGACTTTTCTTCCAGCAAGAAAATTATTCTGCCTTTCATGCATTCAGACCTTCGAATAGGCCTTGTTTCCAAAGATAGCCAGGCAGATCGCCGGCATCGACAAGCGCACGTAGATTTTTGGAATCGCCAGCACGATTGACCTGCGTAAATCCAGCTTCTTTGCGTAGGCAGTAAATTTCGTCGAGGCTTAAGGCATTTAGAAAATCAGGCGAATGGGAGGAAATAAATACTTGGCCACCCCGTAATGCGTAAGCGCGAAATTCCTCTGCAAGTTCAGGTAAAAGTTCTGGATAGAGCTGGTTCTCAGGCTCTTCAATCGCAAGAAGTGGATATGGCTTGGGGTCATTTAGTAACACCAGATATGCAAACATTTTGATCGTTCCGTCCGAAACATGACGGGCAATAAAAGGGTCCTTGAAACTGCCATCTTGAAATCTCAGTACCAGTCGTCCATCCTCGGTTTGCTTAGGTTCGACCACAGAAACACCCGGCACCCGTCGTCTCATCGACTTCATAACATTGTCAAAACAGTCGCGATGTTGCTCAAATAAATAATTTGCTACTAATGAAAGATTGTCTCCACGCGTTGACAGGTGTTCGGCAAATCCCTCTTCTTGGCTGGGCCTTGCTTCGCTGACATGAAAGTCCGAAATATGCCAATTTTCGATCATCAGTCGGAACGCCTTCGCCGCTTTAAAGCGCTCAAATTGCCCTAAACCCTTAACCGCTAAAATATCTGGTGCTTCTAGCTGTTGTTCTTCGCGCGTAAGCTTTTCGTCTTCTTTGGAAAAATCTTCTTCATTATTTATTGCGTAACCCACACCGTTCGCAAAGTCCAAAAAGTGAAATGGCTTGCCGCTAGCGCCGCGCTTATAACGGAGTATCTCGCGCCGCACCAATGCTCGGCCAGTTTTATCTGGCGCAATTTCCAGCACGTAAGTTACCAGTCTATTTTTACCCGTTAATTCAAGCCTAAACTTGAGCTTTATTTCAATAGCTTCCTTCGAAAACCCTCTACTTGCCAGTTCACGATACCCGCCGCGCTTTAAGACTGCTTTCCCAACATTCATAGAAAGCGCATCTTTAAGAAAAGAAAACACGTCAAACAAAGTAGATTTTCCCGTACCGTTTGCGCCGATTACCACGCACAATTGCGGAATATTTTCAAATTTCGCATCGCGAAATAGCCGGTAATTTTTAATCTCAATAGATTCTATTTGCATCAATGTCTGCTCGATTGGTTGGCGAAACTGGGAAAAATAACCAGTGACACTTTCAAGCTTAGCTCATTTAATCGGTCGCCAGAAAACAAAAACCAGCTTGAATCTTAGTGCTCCAAGTTCTTCCGCAACCGTCCCGGCGCCTGTAATTGCGCCACCTCTTGCATCATATTGCAGCGGCGAACCAGCAGTTCCATTGAGGCATCGTGACAGGCGAGCGAGAGCTCGGCTTTTGTGTCCAACGCTTTGGCTTTATCGGTATCCGCCCCACGGTGCAATGAACGCAAGGATGAAGTTACGTAGAGGGCTTTGTGCTCTTGGTGGAAGCTTTTTCATTTTTACGCAAGTCTTTGCGTTTCTGAAACTGCTCAAACTTTATGGCGAGCAAAAATACATAATCGATAATTGCATAGGTGAAAGAGAGCACGTCACTAGCGTCTTGTGCCGAAATCACCTGATCAGTGGCGTGCGCTGCCATATTTCTTTGGTCTCTTAATTCCTCGCTTCACTGAAAAAGTCTAGCGTCGATAATGCCCTTGTCACGAAGTTCCTTTAAGCCCGCCCCAAGATATGTGTCCTGTGTGCCAAGGTGACGGCAAATTGCTTCGAGGGCACGTCCACACATCGCGGTGGCTGCTAAAATAGCTCCTGCTTGTATGCACCTTTCTGCTTCATCAATCGACTTTTTGACCATTTCTGGTATGCCTGAGCCTAGTAGCCTTCTTGGCTTCGGAAAAACACGAGTCAAATCAGGCCAAAATACGTTGCCATCACGCACTTCTTGATCCGATTCGCCAACAATTGCTGTAGTACAGGAAGGACATTTCAGCAAATAAGTGCGAATTCTAAAAATGTCGTCGTATTCCTGTTCGTGATAGGCCAGGATTTCACCATCTACGCGTGCTTTGCATTCGCAACACTCAATTAGCATTTCATTTTCCTCGGCAAACAGACCATACAACGAATAATCCCCAGAAACGAGAATGACTACTTCTGGACTTTAATTCTCAAATCGAACACCAACCTTGTATAGATTTTGAACTCTACACAGTAATCTTTGGGAAGATTTATCAGCTGTGGCAATTTTTCTAAGCACTAAGCCTTACCGAATCTCACACTCAAACGGTCGGCAGAAAATAAAAACCTCGCTTTTGGCGAGGCTTTTATTTTCAGTAATTGGTTTGGGCTAGTGCTGCCTTGGCAGCACGCCAAGCATCAACTAGTGCTTCAAGTTCTTGCGCAATCGCTCCAGAGCCTGCAACTGCGCCACCGCCTGCATCAACTGCTGCTGTGCCGCCGCAATTTCCATCGATGCATCACGCCCGGCGAGCAAGCGCTCGGCTTCGGCTTTGGCATCCAATGCCTTGGCTTCATCAATATCGGCGGCGCGCAGCGCGGTGTCGGACAGAATTGTGATCAAGTCCGGTTGAACTTCCAAAATGCCGCCAGACACATAAAAGTTTTGCTCCTCCGCATCGCCATTTAAAACGCGGACTTGCCCTGGCTTGATGCGGGTAATCAGCGGTGCGTGGGTGGGTGCGATGCCCAATTCACCCATTTCACCACTGACGACGACCATGGTTGCCAAACCCGAAAAAATCTCGCGTTCTGCAGAAACGATATTGCATTGAATGGTGGCCATGAGTTTCCCGATCAGCGAAGTTTAGTTCTGTTTTCAAGTAGTTACGGTATAGAAATAAGCGTTATGAGCAAGGCGAGTGGCAAGGCGCGGCAAGCGAGGATCCCTAGGAGCGCACTGTAGTGCGTGACTAGGGTCCGAGCGCAGCCGCAACGCAGCCAATCGTCTGCGCAGTCGCTTATTTTGCGAGCATTTTGTTGCCTTTTTAGATGGCCTCATCAATCCCACCAAACATGTAGAAAGCTTGCTCTGGCAAGTTGTCCACTTCACCGTCAACAATCATTTTGAAACCGCGAATGGTGTCTTTCAAGCTGACGTATTTGCCTTTCGCGCCAGTGAAAACTTCCGCGACGTGGAATGGCTGACTGAAGAAACGCTCGACTTTACGGGCGCGCGACACGGCTTTTTTGTCGTCTTCCGATAATTCGTCCATGCCCAAAATCGCGATAATGTCTTTCAATTCTTTGTAACGTTGCAGCATGCCCTGCACACGGCGCGCCACTTCATAGTGCTCTTGACCGACAACTAGCGGATCAAGTTGGCGGCTAGACGAATCGAGTGGATCCACCGCTGGGTAAATACCTAAGGAAGCAATGTTACGGCTCAACACGACTGTCGCATCTAAGTGCGCGAAGGTGGTGGCGGGGCTTGGATCGGTCAAGTCATCGGCGGGCACGTAAACCGCTTGAATCGAGGTGATCGAGCCGGTTTTGGTCGAGGTAATGCGCTCTTGTAAACGCCCCATTTCTTCCGCCAAAGTTGGCTGATAACCCACAGCGGACGGCATACGGCCTAACAGCGCGGACACTTCCGTACCAGCCAAGGTGTAGCGATAGATATTGTCGACGAAGAACAACACGTCACGGCCTTTGCCGGATGCATCTTTCTCATCACGGAAATATTCCGCCATGGTCAAACCAGTTAGTGCCACGCGCAAACGGTTACCGGGCGGCTCGTTCATTTGTCCGTACACCATCGCGACTTTCGACTCTGGCAGGTTTTCCAGCTTGATAACACCAGCTTCGGCCATTTCGTGGTAGAAATCGTTGCCTTCACGGGTACGTTCGCCGACACCTGCGAATACCGACAGACCGGCGTGTTCAGTCGCAATATTGTTAATCAATTCAAGCATGTTGACGGTTTTACCCACGCCCGCACCGCCAAATAAACCGACCTTGCCGCCCTTCGCAAACGGGCACATCAGATCGATCACTTTGATACCGGTTTCGAGCAATTCATTACCTGAAGACTGCTCGTCATATTCCGGTGCTTTACGGTGGATTACCCAACGTTCTTTTTCACCAATCGGGCCACGTTCGTCAATCGGATTACCGAGCACGTCCATAATGCGGCCTAAAGTTTCGACGCCGACTGGCACTTTAATACCTTCGCCGGTGTTGTCCACGGTCAAGCCGCGCTTGAGGCCATCGGTCGAACCCAGTGCAAT
>JANNYO010000484.1:0-1232 GCA_031410115.1 Rhodanobacteraceae bacterium
GCGTTGAGTGAAACGAAGGCGCAATAAATTGCAGCGACTGCGCCAAATCAAACTGCGGCGAGCGCTCGACTTCTTTGCTGATGTTAAGCACATCCACCGGCACCACGCTGTCGGTGTCAGACGAGCGCGGCGCAACCCGGCGGCTGCCGATCACGGAAATTTCGTCCAGCTGCGTTTCCACTTCGGTCGCATCACTGCTTTGCGCGTGCGCTTGCTGCGCAAACATCAGCGGCAATGGCCCAATCAGCCCGGTCAGCGCGAGCGCCATCCAGAGCGTGTGCTTGCGATTTTTTTGGCGATATTTTTGATTTGACACGGGTTTCTCCATGATGAATGTGAGGATTTGACGGCAAAGTTGTTAACTCAAGCCGTCTTAAGCGCCCCGAGATTACCGCTTTTTGTAACTTCAGCGCACTCAACACCCTATTTTTTTGTGCAACAGACATTCTTATCTTCGCCATTTGGGTACTCTGTGTGCCCGATAAATTTAAATGTGAAACGCGCATGCAACAAGCTAAAAGCTATATCGAAATGGCGATTGAATCGATTCAAGCCTTCGCCAATGACGGCAAACTCGATGCGGTCGAACTGCAACGCATGCTCGACATTGCCCTGCGCGACGGACAAATTGATGGCGACGAACTGCGGGTGCTGGGCAAAATCGTCCTACAGGCCGAGAAAGGTCCCATTGAGGCTGATGCCGCCGCATTAATCGCGCAAATTCGCATTCGTCACGGCTTGAAATGATCCGCTTTTATCTCAGCATTTCACTGCTTGGGCTGACGCTTTTGAGCGCCGCCCACGCGCAGGTCTACAAATGCAAACGCGGCAATGTGATTGCCTATCAAGATAAGCCCTGCCCGGCCGGCACCCAGCTCGGGCGCATCACGTTAGAAGCCGCGCCGGTGCCCGGAAAAACACCGTCCACCTCGATCAATCCACCCAAACCCGCACCGGATCGCGGGCCCGCTGCGCCGGCAGCACCGTTGCTGTTGGCAGCATCGGAAAATTATCAATGCACGCGCTTTGATGGCAGCCGCTATTTCAGCGCCAGTTTGATGCCCAATCGACGCCTAGTCCCCGCCAGCGCACTTGCCACACCGCAGCCCGGTGCCGATACAAACGCCAAAGTGTGGGTTACCGACAATTGCATTGCAGCACCCATCAAGGATGCCTGCGATTACTACGGCATTGAAATTGATCGTGTTGAAAAACGCGCCCGCAGCGCCGGT
>JANNYO010000485.1:0-3589 GCA_031410115.1 Rhodanobacteraceae bacterium
TTCAAAATGCAGCCCGTGTTTCACTCCTAACTATCTTATTTGGACGATCTCGATGCGATTTAATTCCTTAGTTGGTCTCAGCTTGTGTGCGTTCGCCGCCCCCTGTGCGCTGGCGCAAAGTGTTTTTATCAATGAATTTCACTACGACAACACCGGCATAGACTCGGGCGAACGCGTCGAAGTGATTGCCCCGGCGGGCACCAATTTAACTGGGTGGAAAGTCGTCGCGTATGATGGCACCGGGCGCGCAAGCTATGCCACGTTCACGCTGAGTGGCACGGCCGCCAATCAGTGCGGCGGTTTTGGCACCGTGGTGGCAACCACAGCCGCGCTGCAAAACGGCGCGCCGGACGGTATTGCGCTGGTCAACGCCAGCGGCGCTTTGGTGCAGTTTTTGAGCTACGAAGGCAGTTTTGTTGGCAGTGGCGGCGTCGCAAACGGCGCAACAAGCGTCAGTGTTGGGCAGTCTGAAAACGGCACCGAGCCGGTCGGACTATCACTGCAATTAAGTGGTACCGGTGTCAGCGCAAATAACTTCACTTGGAATGCGCCGCGCACCGCTAGTTTTGGTGCATGCAATACCGGGCAAAGCTTTACCCAGCCAGATGCCGCGCCATTGGTCAGCAGCTTGAATCCTGCGGCGGGTTCGGTGACGGTGGCCGTCAACAGCAACATCACGGTGAATTTTTCCGAAGCCGTGACCACCAGCGGCGCATGGTTTGGTTTGAGTTGCTCAAGCTCGGGCAACAAAACTGCGGTTGTTAGCGGCACGGGCGCCACCCGCACGTTGGATCCAAGCGTAGATTTCGCCGCTCTGGAAACCTGCACCCTGACCATCAATGCGGCGAACGTGTCCGATATCGACGGTGTTGCGACACCGATGGCTGCGAACTACAGTGCCACGCTAAAAATGGCGGGTGCGGCGTCTGGTTATTATGGTAGTGCCAACACCAGCACGCCGGCGAATTTGCGCAGCTCTTTGCACAATATAATTAAGAACCATACAAAAGTTAGCTATTCAGGTATTTGGCCGGTGATCGCGCAGGCCGAGCAGGATCCAATGAATAGCGCGAACGTACTTGAGATCTATAAAAACGCCAGCTTCGTGAAATCCACCGGCGGCAATAACAACTACAACCGCGAACACAACTGGCCGAAAAGTTTGGGCTTTCCAGATGATGGTGCAAGCAATTTCCCGTACTCCGATGCGCATCATTTAATGGCATCGGATATCACCTACAACTCGGCGCGCGGCAATAAATATTTCGGCAATTGCACCGCTAGCTGCACGGAATATCCAACGCAAGCAAATTTCAATCAGGGCGGCGGGTCGGGGGTGTTTCCCGGCAATTCGAATTGGACCAACAGCGTACTGTGGCAAACCTGGAGCAAGCGCAAAGGCGAAGCCGCACGCGCAATGTTCTATATGGACGTGCGCTATGAAGGTGGCAGCAACAGCAACACCGGAACCAGCGAGCCGGATTTGCGCCTAACCGATACCGCGAGTTTGATCACCCAAAGCACTGGCAATGCCAGCATTGCTTACATGGGCTTACTGAGCGTGTTGCTGCAATGGACAATTGACGATCCTGTCGATGACCGCGAAGTGCTGCGCAACCAAATTGTGTTCAACGCGCAGGGCAATCGCAACCCGTTTAATGACCACCCTGAATGGGTCAAATGCGTGTATCAAAATACCTGCAATTAAGTGAGGTTGAATCAACCGCCAGAGTTTAGCGCATCAACGCCCCAGCCAGCGCCTGACCCGATAAAAATGCACCTTCAACGCGCCCGCCGGCGCACCAGTCGCCGGCGATGCCCAACTGGCACTCTGGATCGAAGTAGTGACCATCGACCGCACGTGCATGCAAGCTGCCTAGGGCGTAGCGCCAGCGATGTGCGCTGATGCTAATCGCGGTGCTGTCAATGCCGGTGATGCGTGCAAATTCTTGCATCAGCAGCGCGCAAACTTGCTCGGGTGCATCCTCAATATGGGCCGTTGACCACGCCGCTGTGGCGTGCAAAACCCAGCATTCAAATGCCTTTGGCCGACCCATTTTGCTGCTGTCGCGCGCGATCCAACTGAGCGCGCCGTCGTTAACGAACGCGCCGTCAAACGCTAAACCGAGCGACGTATGAAAAGCCAACATGACTGCCCAACACGGCTGCATTTCGGCGGCTTGCGCATAGGCCAACGCGGCGGGATGCGCGTGCACCAAGGCGGCGGCCTGCGGTGCGGGCACACACAGCAGCAAATGCTCAGCTTGTGCGATTTGCGCATCCGCCGCATCAAACGCGCGCCAAATTCCGGCGTGACGTTCGATGCGCTTTACCGCCACGCCAAAGTGCGGCGTTAAGTCATGGGATACATGCTTCAGCAAAGCATTTTGCCCCGGCTGCGCAACAAATCGCTGCAATCGATCATCGGTTTTTGGCTGTATACCCTGCGCGTCGATGCTGACCAACCTTGGCTGCCAGCGCGCCACAATTCCGAGTTCTTCCCAAGCATTTACCCAGCGGCGAAAGCGCGCATCACGAGCAGTGAAATACTGTGCGCCGTGATCAAATTGCAGCGCTTGATTCGGCTCCACGTCGCCGCGCCGAACGCTCATTCGCCCACCGGCACCGCGCGCTTTGTCGATCAACTGCACGCGATGTCCTTGATCGCTTAGCACACGCGCGGCACTTATACCGGCCATCCCGGCGCCCACAATCAACACATCCAATCGCGCGGCTTTGCCCTGCTTCAAGGTTTGCGGGCGCGCCACTTTTTGCTGATAGCGCGCCAGATCTATGCGTTGCGCGTGGGCGTCAACGTCACGCCCACGGACGGAGCCCAATACCGGCTGTTCGGGGCTAAACGGGCGATCAAATAGGCCCAGCGCCCAAAGCAAGCCGCCGTAAGAATTCGGGTTGTTGCCGTCCAGCGCATAGCGGTGATTCAGATCAATCAGCGTATGCAGCGCACGTTCGGGGCTGCCGGCCCACTGGGCAATGCCTTTCGCCCAAGTCATGCGCACATTGTTATGAAGCTCACCTTGTCGCAATAGGGAAATTTGCGCCGCATCCCACAGCGCGCTGGCGGTTTTGCCGCGGGTGAAATCTTCAAAGCTGAGCGCCGGTTTACGCACATCATTGCGATGCTGCGCCAATGTTTCTTGTGCCCACATCGGTAATGCCCGCAGCGTTTCAAGATTGGCTTGATGCGCGCACCAGTGATAGCTCAATTCGCGCCATACCAAAAGCTCATCTAAAAACTTCGCCGCACCCGCGCTGCCGATTGCACTGGCCTCCCGCGCGAGTCGCAGGGCGCTGACGTGGCCGTGGTGTAAATACGCGCTCATGCGGCTGACACCATCGTCAGCAGCATCATTGCGGCGTGCGGCGTACCGCTGTAAGCCATTAACTTTAAAAGCATTCCAACGCGCATAGCCAGCCATGCTGCCGCCCTGCGTATCAACGACCGCAGGAATGCTGTGGTCAATCTGGCAAGCGGCAATTGCGGCGCCCAGCGGCGCACTCAAGTCAAACGGCGTGAACGGCAAGATGCCGTCAAACATACCGCCTGCATAGTCTTGCTCGACATACC
>JANNYO010000486.1:0-3114 GCA_031410115.1 Rhodanobacteraceae bacterium
CCTTGAGTCGCGACCCAAGCCACTTCAATCGCCTCCGGGGTAAATTGCTGCCCGGTTGCAGCCGTATGCTGGGCATAGAGCGCCTGCACTTCTTCGCGGCTAAAATTACCCAGTCGCAACGACTCGGCCTTGATATTAAACGCGCTGCCGCCGGTGATGACCTCGCCGTCGCTCATCGTCATACGGTAGTCGCGCACGTCGCGAATGCCGCACAAAACGATGGATTGCGGAAACGATTTTGGTCGATCGGTGTAGCCGGAACGAATTTGACGTAACAATGAAATCAGGGTGTCACCAACAAGGGCGTCCACCTCGTCTAAAAACAGCACGACCGGTTTATTTGACGCCCCAGAAAGTAAACGAAGCGCGGACCCGACCGCTGCAAGTGCGCCACGCGCTAAAATATTTACCCGTTCTTCTTCTAAAACAGTTGAGTGCAGCGACTCGGTTGCTTGCTGTGCAAGCTTTGAAACGATTTCTTGCGCCGCCGCACCAACATCATTGCGCGCCGCTTGTGCGCCTTCAATATTGACGTACAGCGCGGCGAACTTGCCCTGCGCATTCAAATAGTCGCGCATTGCCAGCAAGCACGTCGTCTTACCTGTTTGTCGGGGCGCATGCAGCACGAAATAGCGCTGTTGTTCGATCAGTTCTTCAATTAGGTGCTGATCGATGCGCACCAAAGGATCAAGCTCATAGTGCAGGCTGGGGATATTTGGCCCAGCGGTATTGAAATGCTTTACCACGCCTGTGTGGAGTGGCGTGGCCAATGAGGTCGAAACCATGATTTTCTCCTTAAGCCTTGCCATATTGGGACGTTTGGCGTGCCCCAAGGCTAACCTATCGCGCGTTTGCCACCAACTGTCCTGCATGACTGCCGGGTAGAGCCAAAACTTCGTTTAAAAATATGCTTTTTTGCTTGATATAGGCTTTTCATTTCTCGTGGATCGGATTAGGATGTACATTCTATATGTACATAATTATCAAAACATGTCCACCTCGATCGCTCAATCCAGACAACAATTTGCCGCGTTAGTTGTTGCCGCGCAGGTTACCCCCCAAGTCATCACCAAGCGCAATACGCCAGTGGCAGTGATTGTGTCAGCAAACTATTTTGAGACCACTTTGGCGCTCAGTCTCGCCGATCAGGCGACACGGAATTTAAGTCTCGCCGATCAGGCGACACGCCAGATTCGCCAGCCAACGGCTAGCTTTTACGACAAACTTATGGCGTTGCGCGATGCACAAATGCCCTTGGATGAAGAAGGGCTTTGTTTGCCGAATCGAATGCAGAACTGGACGCGTTGGGACGCATTTGGCGATAGTCGGTGATTTATTTAGCTGACACCAACATCCTAAGCGAGCTGGTTAAAATTAGTCCAGACGCCGAAGTTTTACGCTGGCTAAGCGGGGTCAATCGGCTAGCAACGTCGGCAGTGACGGTCGAAGAGGCGCATTTTGGTCTGGCTTGGCGACCTAACCCGCGTAAATTGCAACTGCTCAATAGCATCATTCAAAATTTGCATGCGGTTTACCCGATTACAGCATCTATCGCACAGAGCGCGGGGATTTTGCGTGGGCGGTTTCAAGCTCAAGGAATTGTGCGCACCACACCAGATATGCTGATTGCTGCTACCGCACAGGAACATCATTTGATCATCGCGACACGCAACGTGAGCGATTTCTTAGCTTGCGGTGTCCCGGTCATCAACCCGTTTGTCAAGCTGAACTAGTTCCAATTTCATCCCTGAACAGCGATTCAATATGCCGAACCAAACATCGCGCTTGTATTGCCAAGAATCCAAGAATTACGGATCAACCCCGCATCACCTCAATCATGCGCCCACCCTCAGTCGTTAGCTGTTCGCTACTCATGCGCTCAGGCCATTCTGGCGCGTTGCTGCGTTGGTCAAAAATCACCAGAAAACCTTCCGACAAGGCATGGCGCACGAGGTAGCGTTCGAGTTGCTCAATGCCTTTAATTTGCGGGTTCGCCTGCTTATCGCGCCAGACTTTCACCTCAATCGCCATGCGCACGTCGCCGTGGATCACCAGTAAATCCATGCGCCCAGAACCGGCGGCATATTCACGCTCAATCCGTCCGGCACCGTTTACCACGCGCTGTAAATAAGCCATCAGCACCAGCGTCGGGGCGGCTTCGTGATACGGCACGGTTTTCATCATCGCTTCGCCGTGTTCGAGCCAAAAAGTAAAAAAGTTGTCGAGGAATTGCTTGGGTTGCAGTTTACCATCGCTACTTTGCCAGCTGGATTGGAGCATGTCGATATGAATGACCGATTGTGCGGTGGCGCTGAGAACACGCGGCAAAACTTCAGCATAAATCCCATTTGCGGGCTCTAACCCCGCTGCACTTTGTCGAATCAAGCCTAGGTCAATCAGATATTGGCGGTCGGCGTCGTTCGGTGCGGAAACTTGACCAGTCAACATCGGCTCGATCACTGCGCGCACGCGGGGTTCTTTGAGCTTGTCTGTCAGTTGATCCAGGTGCGAATCATTGCGCAAAATCAGCGCTTCGCGCGCCGCACGCATTTTCGCTTCGTCAATCACGATTGACCGGTCACGCTGTTCAATCGTTTTCCAAACCGCTTGTTCGGCCAGCGCATTTACCAACCACGGCTGCCCTTGAGTCGCGACCCACGCCACTTCAATCGCCTCTAGTGTAAATACTTGACCCGTTGCAGACGTATGCTGGTCATAGAGCGCCTGCACTTCTTCGCGGCTAAAATTGCCCAGCCGCAAAGACTCGGCCTTAATGTTGAACGCGCTGCCGCCGGTGATGACTTCGCCGTCGCTCATCGTCATACGGTAATCGCGCACGTCGCGTATGCCGCATAAAACGATGGATTGCGGAAATGATTTTGGTCGGTCGTTGTAGCCAGCGCGAATTTGGCGTAACAATGAAATCAAGGTGTCGCCAATCAGCGCGTCCACCTCGTCTAAAAACAAGACAACAGGCTTTCCATTCAATTCAGAAAGTAGGGCAATTGCTGCACCCACGGCATCAAACGCACCTCGAGCTAGAATTCGCTCACGCTGAACCTCAATCTCAACGATTCCTAACGTCATCTGCGCTTGAGAGGCTATTTTAGCCAC
>JANNYO010000487.1:0-5337 GCA_031410115.1 Rhodanobacteraceae bacterium
GCGAAGCGTGTTGGCGGATAGCACACATCACTCGCCGCAATCGCACCCGGCGCGCATTCTTGCACCGAGGTTAAGCGCGGAATCCGGCTGCCGGTCAGCGCCTGTGCATAGCTAAAACGATAGCGCCGCGCCTGTACTTCCATGTTGGGAACCGCGCCGTTATTCACCGGGCCATAGACATTGATTTCGCTCAAGCGCTGCGTCAGCGCCATTTTCGCGCCGCCAAAATAGTCTACCCGCTGGCCTTCGAGTGGCATCGCTTCATAGACCATCGCGGTGCGGGCAAAAGGTTGGCGCGTGTAGCCTGCCGCCATGTTTAATCGGTTAGCAACCTTACCGGTGTAGCGCGCTTCAGAAAGTAATAGCTCGCCGGTGGCAATGTTGGCAACATAACTAAAATCGACCGTGTTGCCGGTGGCATCCGCAATGCGATCCAGGGCTTGCACCTGATAACTCGAGGTCAACGGCGCGCCGGTCGCGCCATTGTTCGGGCGCAAGGCCGAGGCTCCGGCGTAGCCATAACGCCGCAGCGTGCCGTCCTTCGGGAACACCAGCCAGAAGTCGATTTCAGCCGACGCGGATACCGCTGAGTAGCCGCAAATGCGCGTCGAAGGATCAAGCTCGGTGCGAAACGGTCGACCGGCAAAGCCAATCCCGACCAGGGCCGGACAAGTATCGCTAACCGAAAAAATCCGCTGCCCGTCCATACAAGTTACAACGTTGGCGGTATCAGCAAAATCCACCCCGGCGTGCGGCCCGGGGCCGTCACCGGCTTCAACGGTTTTCTTGCAGCGGCTAAACGCCGACTGCCCAGTCAGCGTCCAGCCCGTACCCATGGCACCCACCGAGCCACGCGCGGAGTAATCCAGCGATAATTTCGGCGATAAACCGGCGGTTCCGGGCAAAGACAAAATCGGCAGGGTGTAGCTGGCAGCGCCACCTTCATCAACGCGAAAATCCCCGGGCGTGGCGCCGATAGAATCAGAATTTATATCGTGGCTGCCGACGGCTTCGACGTGGGGAATGAGTGGTGTGGCGGGCTGGGCGAATGTGTTTAGGGCCGCGAAAGTAAAGACGATTGCGCCAAAAGCGCGGGTGAAATAGGCCATTGTGCAGCGCTCCCCTGGGGTGATTGAGAAGTGTAGGCGCTAAAATTTAGGTTGTGCGGGCGTCTGGAAAATCAATTTCGTATCAGCGAAACAGGAATTTTATGGATTTTGTTTATTTGGTGTTTGGCAAATGAACTAAGACATCAACCGACTAATTTGGTTATGTACCATCCGGTATCCCGGCTTTCGCCGGGGCGACGCACGCTTTTTCAACGCACCAGGCAACATCAATGCCCTAGATACAAGCCCCGCGGCGTTAAGCTACCGAATCCTCAGTCAATTTCGCCTCAATCGCTAACTCAAGCCCCTCTAGTAGCGCGATCGCATAGATTTCGTCGAGTTGTTCTTCACTTTCAGCGAGCTGTTCGCGGATCTCATCGCGCAGTTGGCGTAATCTGGACTTCGCCGCTTCCGCTTCGTCAAAGGTCAATAAGTGATCAATTGCACCCGTAGCGCTACCTAAGGCGAGCATGGCGAGTGCGGTTAAGGAGGTGTCAAGGCCGAGTGCGGCGCGCCTGAGTTCCTCTAAACCTTCGCTTTGCGCTTGGGTTGAGCGCACTGGGTAGTTGCGCCGCCCGAAAAAGCCAAAGGCGCGTTTTGGTGGGTGCAATATGTCGCGCCGCACCAGGGCGTCGAGTAAATCATCGCGCAACTGCGGCAGTTCGCGTGCGGCATGTTCGATTGCAGAATGCGGGCTCAGCTGCCCAGATGCGCGTGAAACCGAGCGTAGGCTTGCGGTAAGCAATGGATGCCTGCTGGGTAAGGTGTCGAGTACCACGACCACACCGTTGCGCAGGCCAATGCGGGTTTGTACGGCTAATTCCATCAGCAGGGCGCAGGCGAGCAGGCGCTGGTCATGTAAGGAAGCTAACGTTGCGCGCGTCTGTCCTGTTACTGGGTCCAGTGCGATCAAACTGAGGGTTTCGGCGATAAGCATTGTTGCCCTAATCGAATTTAGTGAGCGCGAAAATGAGGCGCGCGCGTTGCAGGCTAAGCTGCGAATTACTGTCACTGAGCGTGTGCGGGTCGCCTGAGCTCCTTGTGCCCGACACATACGCCTCGAAGCGATTTAACCGCCCATCAATTGCCATTGCTTCATTGGGCAGGTGTGGTTTTAGCAGATCCATGCCATCACCCAAAAGCACTAGGCCCAGCAGCCACAAATCAGTCAAAGCTAAGTTGTCGGCACCCTGAGCTAAGAATTTTACTGACTCAAAATAACTGCTCGTCGATTGCACCGGGTAAGTGGTGGTGGAAAATATGCCAAATTTGCGGCGTTTTTCCTCGATCAGCAGGCCACGGCGTACTAAGGACGCCGTTAAATCCGAGGCAATTCTCGGCATCGCGCGGTGTACTGAATCCACCGCGTCAAGCGGCGTTTGCGGGCGTTTGCGCAGCACCGCTTGCGCGTCATTCAACAGCATATAGTGCGCCGCAATATCTTCGGTTGCCATGACATGTGCGCCGGCAACGCTCAGGCGGCCCAACGCGGTCAATTCCACTAAACACGCAGCCGCGAGCCAGCGATTTAACGCCGCTGGCGCACGATTTTCGCCCCAGGCGGAGCCATCGAGCTTACGATCCAGCAAAATGAGGTGTTCGGCTAACAGCATTTCGACCTAGTGACATGTATGTGTGTTCAAAAAAAACTTAAATTTTCGCCGCAGGCTTGCAAGTTATTCGCCTTGCACGCAGCCTTGCTAAATCAATTGCGAACTAACCCCACTACCTTAAGGGAAAAATGTGATGTCTGAAACCCAAATCCCTGCCTATATTCGTGAATTAAAGCGTGCGTTGAAGGCGGCTGGCAAAACTTACAGCGATGTCGCAGTGCATTTAGAAGTCAGCGAGCCGGCGATTAAGCGCACATTTTCCTTAGGCAATTTCACCCTTGATCGCTTCGAGCAGGTTTGCCGTTTTGCCGGCCTGACCTTGGTCGAGCTGATTGATCGCGCGGCTGAGCGCCCGCCTGCGATCTCGCGATTGACCCAGGAGCAAGAAGAAGAGCTGTTCGGCAATGTTCGATTGCTGTTGGTGACGAACTTAGCGCTGAATCACTGGCGCTTTAGTGAAATGCTGGAGCATTTTGACTTCACCGAACACGAATTGATCCAGCTGATGGCAAAGCTAGATCGCATGCGCTTGATTGAGCTATTGCCGGGTAACGAAGTGCGGGTGTTGGTCAGCCGACAATTTTCGTGGCGCCCAGCCGGGCCGGTGCAGCGATTTTTTAATCAATTTGTGCAGAAAGAATTTTTTGATAGCAATTTCGACAAAACCGGCGAGCGGCTGGTTTTCCTCTCCGGAATGCTGTCAGCGCCAAACTTGACCCGCTTTCACCAGGCAATGGCGCGCCTAGCGCAAGAGTTTGACGAGCTGGCGCGCGAAGATTCGCGTTTACCGCTCTCAGAACGCCACACCACTTCGTTGGTTGTCGCACTGCGGCCCTGGGCCTTTCCGCCATTTGCGCGCTATCGAAAAAAACCGAGTGGTAAGAAGCTGTAAATGCAGGGGGCAATCGCGCAAACGCTGGCGTGGCTGGAGCATGCGGTCATCGGCTTAAACCTGTGCCCGTTTGCGAAAGCGGTGCACATCAAAAACAAAATTCGCTGGATCCTGAGCGCGGCGCAGGATGTGGACTCGTTGCATAGCGAGCTGAGGGCGGCGCTAATTGAGCTGAATTCGATGCCAATGGATCGCGTCGAAACGACGCTGCTGATCCATCCAAACGTGTTGGGTGATTTTATCGACTACAACGATTTTTTAGCGCTCGCGGATGACTTATTGATTGAGCTTGAGCTGGATGGTGTGCTGCAGATTGCGAGTTTCCATCCAGATTATTGTTTCGCCGATGCGAGAGCCTGCGATTTGAGCAATATGACCAATCGCTCGCCGTATCCGATGCTGCATATTTTGCGCGAGGACAGCGTTAGTGCAGCGGTGCAGATTTACCCGGACAGCAATTTGATCGTGGCGCGAAATCAGCGCACATTGGCGGCGCTGGGCCCGGCAAAATGGGCAACGCTAGCCAAACGCTTTAGCGCATCGTAAGCGCATTGCGCCGTATAACCTCGACTTTGCGCAAAAGCGCTGATATTCTTGTCGCCTGATTAATCCTACACAAGGACGTGTTATGAAAGTTTTATCATCGCTTAAATCGGCAAAAACACGGCATCGGGACTGCAAAGTCGTGCGTCGTCGTGGCAAAATCTTCGTGATTTGTAAGAGCAACCCGCGCTTCAAAGCGCGCCAGCGCTAGTTCTGACGCCGAAAACCGCGCGCTAGCGCGGTTTGTAGCGTAAAAAACCCGCCAAAGCGCGGGTTTTTTTGTGGGTTGAAAATTCAACGGGTTGATCAATAATCATCCGCAGCGTCGGTCAGCGCCGCATCGGAATCAACCGTTGATGCTTGGAAGCTGCGGAAATCATACGCCGCCGTGCGATGTTGATCATGATAGCGCGCGCTCAATGCGCTGCCTTTGGTTTGATCGATCAGCACCAGATCCGACAAACGATACGGCCCGTTTGCGCCATGCTCGAAGATATCTGGCCCGTCAAAGGTCAGTGTTACCCGGTTGCTGCCGGGCTTGAGGTTGACGTAGCTAGACGCGGTTGCCACCAAATCCCCTCGGGCATCCACCAGGCGTCCGCCAACCATGGCATCGCCAGCGAACTGCGCGCTCAACTCGGCGCTTAATGTAAGCGATGCAAAGCGTCCGACGCTTTGCGGTGACGCAGCGGCATCGTCCTGCGGTATCGGTCGCTCGGTAAATGCGCTGTTTAAAACAAAAGTGGCTTTGCTGATCGCGATGATCCCGGTGGCGGCGCGTTCAAAGCTTTTACCCTCAGCGGTCATACCCCGCACAAACCACTCCAGCGCAACCGTACCCGGGGCATCTGGTATCAGATACGCTGCGGTCAGATTGCCATCGCTACCGGGCACTAGTCGCAGCGAGTCGGTCACGCCATCCGCGCGGGCGATTCGCAGCTCACCTGTCAGATTGGTTGCGGTAAAACCGAGCTTAGTTTTAAACATGGCTTTTGCTGCAACCTGTTGAAACATCTCCGGTTCCTCGATCGCAACGGCGAGGCTGGAGTCAAACTGCACGTTGGTTTCAACTTTCATCATCGCGTCCGGTTTCATTTCTCCGGTCGTTTTGATCTGCATTTTCCATCGGCCTGGGCGCGGCGCTAAGAACTGAAAACGTGCGCTCAATTCACCGCCCGCG
>JANNYO010000488.1:0-2468 GCA_031410115.1 Rhodanobacteraceae bacterium
GCTAGAAACCGAACGCGCCGCGCGGGGAGAGGGTTAGGGTGAGGGGCGACTAAATGCGAAATCGGGCTATTGATCGGCGCAATCCGAGCATTACCTATTCGTAGTGCGAGTTGGTATTCACCACATTTTTGCTCGATCCCACTCAAAACGAGGCCCCAGCTCGGCTTTGGAACGAACTTCGTTCCAAACCACGCAATACCAATCCGCGTGGCCTGTTTTACACACAAGCAAGGCTTTACCATAAACTGGATGTTGCGCAAGTATTTTGGGTGCCTGGGTGGCCGTGTCGTACATTGCCTTCGGGTCAGCCAATAGCACGCCTTCATTGGTCTTACGCGCATTCACGCCAATAACAAAATCTGGATAAAAGTGTTTGCCGTCCGCTGCAACCATGGAAACAGACCAAGGCTTTCTAACTTCATTGCGGTGCCACCACTGCACGGCATCCGTCGGGGCTTGATCGAGCATTTCGGCAAATTCGCGTTCCCAGTTGTTTAGGCCGTTCGGATAAATGCCATAGACATTTCGCTGCGAGAGATCGCACCTCAACTCTGATAGGTATTCGCTGGGAAGCTCTTCAGCTTCCTCACACACCGCATGTTCGGCCAGTGCTTTTTTCTGCGCGCTGCGCAACAGCGCGCCCTGATCGCGCACTAATAGAGTATTGAGTAACTTGGCAAGCGCCGACGCGTTGCAATCAATGAGGTCAAATTGTTCCGCGATGACCTGTAAGCGCGCAATCAGGTGACTTTTCAGCTCTTTGGCGTGAAATCCTTCGTTTTTCATTAGAATTTCTTGCGCTCGACGAGCAGTTTCGAGTGGGTCGAAATCGGCCTTGAATAGATCGAACTGCACCTGTTGCGTAAAAACTTCTAAAGTGCATTGATTGACCTGCACTTTTGCGCCAATCGCTTTTATAAGCTCGTTGCCATCAACAAAAAAATGTGCCGCGCAACTGGCTTCCAGGCCCTCGGTTGCATCAGGCAAATGACTGGTTTTGAATTGCTTTGGCATACTGACACGCAATGAATAGCGCTTCGCAGTGGCTGCTATCGCAGCCACTTTGCCGTTTGCGTTTCGCGTTAATGCTTGAACGGTGATTGCAGCCGCGTTGTCATTTGCCGGGTTCTGAGGCGTAATCGTCATGGAAGGGGCGGAGCCGCCTTCAAGATTAAACACGGCTTGTGGATGGCCACTCACATCCTGCTCGCGTTCTTCTGTCTGCGCTGGTTGAATCGTTTTCGCATCCAGCTCATCGGGCATAAAAAGCACGGTTTGCCCGCTCGGCCCAATCTGTTGCACTTCAGTTTGCCCAGAGCCCAAGCGCACGATCATTGTGGTTGTTGGCGCAACAAGCGCGCATTGCGTGCGAAAAGAATTGACGCGCTCGCCCGCCGCTTTTAGGCCAGTTTGCGCTTCTGGGTCGGCCAAAAATACGTAACCGTTCGACAGCACGCCGGGAACCTGTTTGCCATGCAGCCTGCGATGCACGCGCAAAATACGCCCAATCAACTGCACGCCAAAATCTTCACTCTTGGCCGAGCGCATCGATACCAGCGTCCAAGCGCGCGGCGCATCGAAGCCTAAGGCAATCGCCATTTTGAAAATCAGCACTTCAATCGCTTCATTATTGGCAATTGCCGCTAAATTTGGGTCGGGTTCGTCGCTGGTGTGAATGGCAATGGCACTTTCGGCGAAGCCCAACTTCAGCAGCCGCGCTTTGGCATCTGCAACGCTGTCTGTTGATTTGGAATCGACTTGCACCAACATGAGTGGCACTAGTTGGATTTTCGCCGCTGTTAACTCGGCTTTGATTTGACCATGCATCAGGGTGGCACCTTTCAATGCGGCACCTTCAAAATCAATCAGACTGGCTTGTTTTTCGTCCGCTGCGGTATAGCTCACTGCGTTGACTTCGTGCTTGATCAAGCCTGCCTGCACCGCATCGTTGCGGCTGACGGCTAGGCGTGAAATGGCTTTTATGTCGTGGGATTTTTGCCATTTTTCAATGTCTTTATCGTCGGGTGTAGCGGTAATCAACACCGTAAAGTCAGGTTGAATCACGTCGCGACAAAGTAACGCGGCCTGTGTGCCCGCGCTAAAGCTGTGGTGCGCTTCATCCACCACGATCCCCACGCGTAAACCCTTGTCGCGCAGGCCCGCAATCAGTAAATCTAGGCTAGGCGCAGTTTCGCGCTCGCGCCGCACGGTGCGTTGGCTGCTATCTTTGACTGCCACGGTTTGCCAAGTGGTGACGAATACGTCACCGCGTTTGCAGCCGCTTATCGAGCGATCGGTGGACAAGTCGCGCAGGCGCAGCGTGCTGCACTCATCTTTGAGGAATGAAATCGTTTGCGCGATCACGCCTTTGAAAGGCGCAAACCAAAACCAAACCACGTCAGCATCCTGTGAAAAGCGCTCCACGGCAGCGGCCGCCATGAGGGTTTTGCCGGAGCCGGTTGGGGCTT
>JANNYO010000489.1:0-5355 GCA_031410115.1 Rhodanobacteraceae bacterium
TCCGTGTCGCCTTCCGGCGAGACTCATTTTTCCGTGTCGCCTTCCGGCGAGACTCATTTTTCCGTGTCGCCTTCCGGCGAGACTCATTTTTCCGTGTCGCCTTCCGGCGAGACTCCCCGCTTCAGACTACAATCATCTGGACTCTGTTGACGATTAGATTTCAAACTATGAATTTTTCACGCTTTTTGATTACCCGTGGCGCGCTGCTGCTGTTGATTGTTTTGAGCTTAACCGGCTGTGCCGGCGGGCCACGCAGCAAAACCGATGAACTGACCGCGACTTTGCGCAGCTACGAAGGCGCGATTCGCTGGGGCAATTTGACCGATGCCACGGCGTTTTTAGATCCCGCCAGTGCGCTCGAGCATCCGGTGACGCAATTTGAGATCGATCACTTTGCCCAGTTGACAGTTGTAGGCTATCGCACGCAAACGGCAACAGTGGTGGATGAAACCGGCACAGCACGCCAGCAGGTAACAATTGAGTTGGTTAACAAACATACGCAAACGCCGCGTACGATTCTGGATACGCAGACATGGCGCTTTGATGCAAAAACCAAACGCTGGCTGCTCACAAGTGGTTTACCTGATTTGGATAAAACCGTAGACGAGCAGTAAGTCGATGTTAAAAATCCAAATAAAATCAATGACTTAAGGAAGCTTATGATTCGCGTGGTGTTTAATCAAAAAGGTGGCGTCGGAAAAAGCACAATTGCCTGCAATTTGGCGGCAATCTCGGCGGCGAGTGGACAATCGACGCTGTTGATTGACTTGGATGCGCAGGGCAATAGCTCGCACTATGTTTTGGGGCATGACATTTCGCCCGAGCGTGGCAGCTTTGAATTTTTTGAGGAATCGCTCAATGCCCGCACCAAGGGCAACCCACCGGAGCATTTCATCACGCCCAGCCCATGGGAAAATTTATCGGTGATGGCAGCTAACCCTGGGCTTTCAGATTTGCAAAGCAAATTAGAAGCGAAGCTGAAAATTTATAAGCTCAAAGAAGCGTTGGAAGAGCTGAAGAAAGTCTATAAATCGATTTGGATCGACACGCCGCCGGCACTTAATTTCTACACCCTGAGTGCGTTGATTGGCGCGGATCGCTGCCTGATTCCCTTTGATTGCGATGATTTTTCCCGCCAGGCGCTGTATCGATTGCTGGAAAACGTCGAAGAAATTCGCGCTGACCACAATAAGAAGCTGAAAGTGGAAGGCATCGTGGTAAATCAATTTTCCGCCCGCTCCAACTTACCAACGCGGGTGGTGGATGAATTGATTGCGGAAAGATTGCCGGTTTTGCAGCCGTATTTATCGGGCTCTATCCGCATTAAAGAAAGCCACGAAGCCGCGCGCCCAATGATTTATTTTGACGGCAGCCACAAAGTCACACAGGAATATTTGGCGCTTTGGAAAGGCTTGAAGCGATAAAGCTTCATTCCCCACACAGCCAGCGCGACGCATAATCGCGCCCTGATTTTTCAGCCAGCGCAATATTTATGAGCTACAGCCGTACCAGCGAACCCGTGCGTTTTGAGCGCAACTGCAAAGCGATTTTGGTGCCCGCTGGCGACGAAGTTGAGCTGCCGGTCGGCAGCATTGGCTACATCACGCAAGCGTTGGGCGGCAGTTTTACGGTGTATGTCGAGGGCAATTTGTTTCGCATTGCCAACGACGATGCCGATGCAATCGGCAAAGAGCCCATGGGCGCGCCCGAATTACCCGACAACGCCAGCGATGATGACGTCGAAAAAGTGGTGTGGCAACAGCTGAAAACCTGCTTTGACCCGGAAATTCCAGTCAACATCGTTGAATTAGGCTTAGTCTATGAAGTGGTACTGACGCCCACCAGTGAAGGTAAACGCAATGTCGCGGTAAAACTGACCCTGACCGCGCCCGGTTGCGGCATGGGCGAAACGTTGATTGGTGATGTCAGCCGCGTGCTGGAACTTATCCCCACGATTAATGAGGCGGACGTCGAGCTAACCTTTGATCCACCCTGGAACCGCGACATGATGAGCGATGTCGCCAAGCTGGAAACGGGCATGCTTTGAGGCTTTGCCCACACGGAAAGTTAATACCGAGTTGCACTGAGGAAATCATGCATAGACGTACACTTTTACAGACCGGTTTTTTACTTGGTGCCGCGTTCGCCGCGCGCCCGGGCTTTGCAGCGCCATTACCTGGCACTGCCCGCATCAACGCAGTCCTTGCCGCAATGCGCGTGCGTTTTCCTGAAGTGATTGATGCCCCAGAGCGCTTTCGCTTACAGATTGAGTATTCCTATCCCGATAGAAATGGCTGGCATCATGAAAGCTATCGCCAAAACGCCGAGTGGACGGCGCCTGCCAGCACCGTCAAATTGCCAATTGCAATGCTAGCGCTGCACCGTTTGGCGCAACTTAAACTGCCACGCAGCACGCAACTCAAAGTACTTTCGCCACCTGAGTGCGCGGCACAGGCAGCAGAATTAGCGGAGTTTGAGCCGCTCGCACGGACTCTGGAACGCATGCTGATCGTCAGTGATAACGGCGCATTTAATCGCTTGTACGAGTTTGTCGGCGGTGATCGAGTGCCGAGTTTATTGCGCCGCTTTGGCTTTTCAAACGCGAAGTTGCAGGCGCGTCTGGGTGCGTGTACGCCGGAGGAAAATCGTCGAGGGCGCGGTGTTGCTCTGGCAGATGCAACAGGGACTTTGATTTGGCAGGATGCCACCGCGCCGGAGATACTCGTGATTGCACCCGCAGCCGGTGGACGATCAACGAAAGTTGGCAACGCATATCTAGATTTCAACGAAAATTTGATTGCAGGACCGAAAGATTTTCAGTACTCAAACCACTGGACGATAAGCGACGCACATGCGCTGACGCTTGCGATTGCGGGCGTTAAAACACATCCGCTGTGGAGCGCCCTGAGCGTGGATGACCAGCAGTTCCTGCGCGCCACACTCATGAAATTGCCACGCGAAGCCGGTTTTAACGAAGCCGAATATCCTGATGCTTGGGGCAAGTTTTTAGCCTTTGGTGATCAAAAAGGCCGCATGCCGGATACCCTGCGCTGCGCTAATAAAATCGGTGAGGCGTACGGTTTTTTACTCGACAGTGCCTGGCTTATGCGGCTACCCAAAGCGCTGCCAGGGCAGGCGAAAATGCCGCCAGCGATGGCGAAAAGTTGTATCGTCAGTGCCGTGATTTACGTCAACAGTGATGGCGTTTTGAACGACGATCAATACGATTATGAAACGCTCGGGGTACCATTTTTAGCTGAGCTCGGGCGGCGGTTTTTAGCGTTGGCTTAGCAAGTCAAATTAAGGACGAATGGGTGAATCGCTTTGCATTGCCAGCAACGGTTGAACTCGGTTTAGTGACTTTGCGCGCTGAGGATACGGACGCGCCCGGCGCACCCAGCGCAGGCTTTGCTGGGCTTGAGCATGCCTTGCCGTTTCGCATTGGACAGTATCGCGCGCTATCGATTTTGGGCCGTGGTGGTATGGGTGTGGTGTATTTAGCCGAGCGCGTTGATGTCGCGCTCGAACAGCGCGTGGCGCTCAAGCTGTTACCAATCTGGGCGCAGGCGGCAGACCGCGCGCGGTTTTTACAGGAACGGCAAATATTGGCCGGCATGGAGCACCCACACATCGCGCACTTGCTCGATGGTGGCGTGACCGACGATGGCGCGCCCTATTTCGTGATGGAACTGGTGCAGGGCGAGTCGTTGACCCACTATGTGCAAAACCAAAGCCTGAGTCAGTTTGCGCGCCTTAAGCTTTTTCTAAAAGTGTGTGATGCGGTGCACTACGCGCATCAACGTTTGGTGGTGCATCGCGATTTAAAACCGGACAATATTTTGGTGGAAGCCAATGGCGAACCAAAGCTGTTGGACTTTGGTATTGCAAAAATTGTCAGCGGACACTTTTCCGAAAAAACTGCAACCGGTGCGATGACACCGGCGTATGCAGCACCGGAACAATTGCTTGGGCAGACGATTTCAACCCTGACCGATGTTTTTGCGCTTGGTGCCCTTTTGTACGAACTGTTGACCGATCAAAGGCCGCGCGCAGGCGCAAGCGTGATCGAATTGGTGCGCACCCTAAACGCGCCGGTGGCACGCCCAAGCAGCGTACTGCGCGCGAAAACGGGCGCGCTGGCGCCGATTCCCGATGATCTTGATTTGATCGCAATGACCGCCTTACAAGTCGAACCCGCGCGGCGTTACGCGTCGGCTGAGGCGCTGGCAAAGGATGTGCGCGCGTTTTTAAGCGATCGCCCAATCAGCGCGCGTGCCGACACGTGGGGCTATCGTTTTCGCAAACTCGTCACCCGCAATCAATATGCCAGTGCCGCTGTGGCATTTGGTTTTGCCGCACTGATTAGCGCCCTAGGCATCAGTATTTTTATGGCCAGCCGCGCGCAGGCGCAGGCGCAAAAAGCGGCGGTGGTGAAGAATTTTATGCTCGGTGTATTTGCCGCCAGCGACCCAGATACCACGCACGCCGCCAATATCAGCGTGCGTGAGCTGCTGGCCGCGAGCGCCGAGCAAATACAGACGGGCGCTGCAGATATGGGTTTAGAAAATACCTGGGCTGACCAACCCGAAGTGCGCGCCGAGATTCAAACCGGCATCGCCGCTGCGTACGCGAATCTGGGGGAATTCAATCGCGCGATCCGTTTGTTGGACGAGGCCCAAGCGTTTCCCAGCGCCAGTAGCGATTTGACCCGCGCCCGGGCGCTGCGCGGCTTGGGTGATTTAGCCGGTGCGCGCGCCGCTGCTAGCCATGGTTTAGACAGCAAAGATTCGGCAGCGCTGAAAGTGCAGCTGCAGGCTGAGCTTGCCAGTATCAACACCGATTACGGTGATTTCGCCAGCGCGGAAAGCGTGCTGCGCGCAGCGCTATTGCAAACGCCTGAGATCAAGGCGCGCACACTGCTGAATTTGGCGCTAGCGGAGCTGTTGAATAAAACCGAACGCACGGCTGAGGCAAAAACACTGCTGGATGACACGCTCAAATCCCTAGTCGCGCAGACATCCGCGAGCAATACCTTAGTCGCCCGAGTCGAGTTTTTGCGTGCTGATGTACTGCAAAGCACCGGTGATTTGCCACAGGCCGAGCGCAGCTTTTTAGCCGCGCGCAAGATCTTTGAAACGCTATTAGGTGCAGCACACCCGCGCACTTTGGCGGTGCGTGATGCGTACAGTTTTTCGCTGCTGCGCTCGGGCAACACTGCCGCCGCCGAGCGCGAACTTGACGCGGCGATCAGCGACGGTGTGCGCGCATATGGCGAAAATCACTACAGCGTGGCTGAGCTTAAAACCAGCTTGGCGACGATTTTCGTCCGGCGCGGCGAGCTGGACAAAGCGTTGG
>JANNYO010000490.1:0-3704 GCA_031410115.1 Rhodanobacteraceae bacterium
GGCGCAACGCTTGGACGCTGCGATTCAAGCAAACGACTCGCCGGCGCTGGTGCAAGGGGTGCTGTAATGGCGTGATTTTCACCGTGCAACTGGGCACATAGCGTCACACTCTGGGCCGTGTTTACCGCATTTAGATCGGCATAATATGCGGTAAATCAATCGCTTGAGCGCTAAGGGTGCCGGAACAAGCCGTGCTTCTCGTCACGAATATATTGCTGGGCTTGGTGCTGAACCTTGCGCTGCTGTTTGTTGCGCGTGACTACCCAGTAACGTTGCGCAAATCCCAGCGCGTTTGGGCCGGCGCTGGCCTTTGGATGGTACTGGCTTGGCTGTTACTGGGTATGCGTGCCATGGGTTACAACCCCATATCGGTGGTTGCGGCTAACTTCGCGCTGGGATTTGGCTTGATCGAATATGCGCGCGCGCTACAGATGTTTTGTGCGATAAAAGCCGGGATAAAGCGATCATTTTATTTCGGAATCGCGTTCGCGCTGATTACCGCTTTGCTCTATCGCCTTGACACCAACCGAGATTTGCGCGCCGCAGTAATCAATACTCTGGCGATTTGCGTGCTGATTTATGTGATGTTGCAGGCGCGGCGCTCGCTGACGTTTTCGCCGTCGGCGGCGAAATTGATGATGTGTGCGATTGCTTCATTCGCCGCGATCTTGGCGTTACGTGTCGCATTCTTGATTGCCAACATGTCGCAAACCGGTGTTTTGTCAGCGGGGGTATCCGCCGTCGGTCAGGTCGCGACACCCCAAAGCGTGCCGCTACAATTGATGAACGCGGCGCTGACCGCGTGTTTTGCACTGCTGACGTTTTCATTTTCCATCATGTGCAAGGAACGGCTGACCGCAGAATTGCATCGAATGGTGCGTTTTGACAGCTTGACCGGCACTTTGAACCGGGCACCGTGGCGCGCCGAATTTAACGCGCAGTTCGAGCAAGGCCAAGATTTTTCAATTTTATTGTTTGATATTGATCATTTTAAATCTGTCAATGATCAGCACGGACACAGTGCGGGTGATGCGGTTTTGCAATCGATCACCGCGTGTGCGCGCGCGCTGTTTGGCGAGCGCGTCGGGCGTTTAGGCGGGGAAGAATTCGCCGTGATTGTGCGCGCAGAGAACGAAGCGCAGGCGCTGGAATCCGGCGAGCGCTTTCGCCGTGCGGTGTCGCATCTGCAAATCGTGCACGGCAGCGATACCCTAAACGCCACGATCAGCCTGGGTGTGGCGGACGCTTGTCACTATCAGTCGCCGAAAGACTTGCTCAAAGCCGCTGATGACGCGATGTATGCCGCCAAGCGTCTGGGTCGCAATCTTTCGGTTGCAGCGACCGCGATGTAGCCGCGCAATAGACGATTCATACTTTTGCTGCATAGCGCCCAACGGGCGATTCGGTTTTATGCCGGTACGCATCCCACACCCGCCCAGAACCGCCTAAACTTCAGGTCTGCATTTTTTCAGGGCGCAAGACCGTGGCTTTATTACCGATTTTAGAATTTCCCGACGCGCGATTGCGCACCCAAGCGGTTGCGATTACCGAATTTACCCCGGCGCTGCAGACGCTTATTGATGACATGTTTGAAACCATGTACCAGGCCCCGGGCATTGGCCTTGCCGCCTCGCAGGTGGATCGACACGTTCAACTCGTCGTGATTGACATCACCGAAGAGAAAAACGCACCGCTGGTGCTCATCAATCCGGTGCTGAGCGCGCCGGTGGGTGAGCAGACCTACAAGGAAGGCTGTCTTTCGGTGCCATCGGTCTACGCTGAAATCAAGCGCGCGGATCAAATCTCAGTCGCTGCATTAGATCGCCACGGCAAGCCAATTCAGCTGCTTGCTGAAGGGCTGTTAGCGGTTTGTATTCAACACGAATTCGATCATTTGATCGGCAAGATGTTTGTCGATTATTTGTCGCCATTAAAACGCAGCTTCGCGATTCGCAAACTGGAACGCGCCAAACGCGAGCGGATCGCGGAAAAAGCTGACGCGGATCGCATTGCAAAGGCGTTGGAAAAAAAGAATGCGGCGGTGATGGGCTGAGCCGATGACAATGCAGGCTAAATTGCGTCTAGTTTTTGCTGGCACGCCAGAGTTTTCCGTGCCTTGTTTGCTGGCATTGCTAGACTTTGCAGCGGCGGACGCGCGCGTCGAAATCGCGGCGGTATATTCCCAGCCGGATCGTCCGGCCGGACGCGGGCGTAAAATGACGCCCAGCCCGGTTAAGGCTTTGGCGCTGCGCGCGGGGCTGCCGGTTTACACGCCTGAAACCCTGCGTGACAAAGCCGTACAGGCGCAATTTGCTGAGCTAAAGCCAGACTTATTTATCGTGGTTGCATTTGGCATGATCTTGCCGAAAAAAATCCTAGCAATTCCGCGCCTGGGCTGCTGGAACGTGCACGCCAGTTTGTTGCCGCGCTGGCGCGGTGCGGCGCCGATTCAACGGGCAATTGCTGCGGGTGATTTGGCAACCGGCGTGTGCTTGATGCAGATGGATGCAGGCTTAGATACCGGCCCGGTTTATCTGCGGCAAACGCTTGAAATTACGGCAACCGACACCGGCGATTGTCTAACCGACAAGCTTGCGCGCGCTGGCGCCGAGGTGCTCACACTTGGCTTGGCGCATCTGCAAGCCGGCACGCTGCCAACGCCGCAGCCACAGTCGGAAATAGGGGTGAATTACGCGCATAAATTAGGCAAGCGCGAGGCGGCATTGGACTTTCGTAAAAGCGCTATTGAGTTGGCATTGCAAGTGCGCGCTTTCGTGCCCTATCCGATTGCGCAAGCGGAAATCGCTGGCGAAGTCGTGCAGGTGTTGGCGGCGCAGGCGATTGCGCATGACGCAGAAGCATCAAATGCGCCGATGGTGCAAATTGACCCGATGCTTTCAGGCGCGGTTGTGGCCGCAAGTAAGCATGGCATCGATCTGCAGTGTGGCGCCGGTCTGCTGCGGGTTTTGCAGTTGAAACGCGCGGGCGGCAATGTGATTCGGGCGGCGGATTATTTGAATGCGCGGCCTGAGTTACGCGTGCCGAAATTGGAAAAAAATACAGTATGAGCAGCAGATTTATCGCCGCACGCGCGCTTTGTTTGGTACTTGATCAGGGCAGGGCGCTAGACGTTGCCATGCTCGAGGCGATCGACACCTTCAAAATCGAGGCGCGTGACCGGGCCTATGCCCAAGCGCTCTGTTTCGCCGCTTTGCGCCACGGTTTTGCCTATCAAGTGGTGATTTCAGGATTGGTGCCAAAGCCGCCAGCGCCTGCGGTAGTGGCGCTATTGATGATCGGTTTTGCCGATATCGCGGTGCTGGAAACGGCGGCATTCGCGGCGGTAAACGAAGCGGTGAGCGCCGCTCGTCAGCTGGGCCTACCCTACGCCACGGGGCTTGTGAATGCAGTGATGCGGCGGTTTGCACGCGAACATTCCCAGCTGCTCAATGCCGCGTCCGGCAAAAGTGCGCAGGCGCGCTCTGGCTTGCCCAGTTGGCTGGAAGCCGTGCTGCAAACCAGCTACCCGGAGCACATGGCGCAATTGATTGCCGCGCTCAAACTGCCAGCGCCGATGTGGCTGCGGGTGAGTCTCGCCGGAAGGCGACACGGTAAGTTGAGTCTCGCAGAACAGGCGACACGGCAGATGAGTCTCGCTGAACAGGCGACACGGCAGATGAGTCTCGCTGAACAGGCGACACGGC
>JANNYO010000491.1:0-4506 GCA_031410115.1 Rhodanobacteraceae bacterium
TGTGGGATTTGATTCAACCTGCTCAAACTCAATTTTAAATTTAAATTCAAAGCGAGCGCGTACGGCCGCCGTCGACGGGCAAATTCACGCCGGTAATATAACTTGCCGCATCGGATGCCAAAAATGCCACCGCAGCGGCGGTTTCGGCGGCGCTAGCAAAGCGGCGCATCGGCACTTCGGCCTTCAAAGCTGCCTCTATCGCGTCGATATCACTGCCGGTTTTTTGCATGCGCCCGTTGATAATGGCGTCCAGCCGCGCAGTTTGAGTGAAGCCGGGCAACACGTTGTTGACGGTAATGCCGTCAATTGCAACCTCGCTACTCAGCGTTTTCGCCCAGGCGGCAACGGCGGCGCGCACGGTGTTGGATACGCCCAAATCTTTCAGCGGCTCCTTTACCGAGGTCGAAATAATATTGATGATGCGACCAAACTGACGCGCGCGCATCCCGGGCAGTAGCAATGTTGCAATCGTGTGCCCGGCTAATAAATGCTGCTGAAAAGCGCTCAAAAATTGCGCGGCACTGGCGCTGGCAATCGGCCCGGCGGCAGGCCCACCGGTGTTGTTGATGAAGATTTCGATTGCACCACCGCGGGTTAATTCGCCGCTGACTGCGCGCTCGAGGGCGGTTAGATCTGCCATGTCGACTGCAATGCTGCGATGGTTTTGGGACGCGTTGTTTTTCGGCAAGTGCGCCAACATTTGATCCAGGCCGCTTTGGGTACGCGCTAGGGCAATGACTTCCACGCCCGCCTGCGCTAGTGCGTATGCGCTTGCCGCACCAATTCCGGCGCTGGCACCGCAGACCAGCGCCCGGCGGCTAGGAATGAACGTCATCGCTTTGGTGCCAAATGGTGACTGGATAGGGTTGCAGGTTGAGTCAAGCGCTGAAACCGCCACAGCGGCCCGGGTACTTTTTCGCCACCCACATACAGCGTGTTGCAATCTGGCGTAAGCGTGATCGCTTCCGCTTGAAATGTAGGCGGCAGCGGTAAAACTTGCGGCACTTGACCGGCAAGCGCATCACTCCAGGTAGCCGAATTTGATTTTTGATAGCGATACACCGCGGCATAGGTCAGCAGCAATAGCTCGTTACCATCGCAGCCGATTACCGCACCGGTGGGCTGAGAGCCAAACCGCACCGCATTGCGCGGGTCAGTAGAACCAACATTTTCTGCTGGCAGCCCGGTCAATGCGCCAACACGTTCCGCGGTTTGCACGTTTTTCGGGTGCTTTGGGCGAATCGGCAAGCGGTACAAAATCGGCGGCATGACGCGTTTATTGACGATGTAAAAATAGCCGCCTTTCGCATCGACAGCCAAACTTTCCGCATCGTGCGCGCCGTCTAGATAGCGATAGCGCACCTGCCACGCGGCGCTGACACTGCGATTTTTGGAGATATCGGCGTCATCCAAAATGACATAAATATGTCGCTCCGGCAGGACCGCTGCGTTATCACCGATATCGCCAATGGCAACATAATGTTTGCGTTTGCCGTTCGCGCCTTTCAAGCTAAAACTTGCCAAATCTTCGAAATCAATGTTGACGATATCCTGCAGCGGCAATGTGCCGGTAATGCTGCCTTTTTCATCTATTTGCCAAAGCGCGGCGTCCTGACCACCATCGTTAATCGCCCAAAAACGTTGCTTTTGCCGCGCCGGCGCTAAGCCAGAAAATTCAATCAGCCGGGCATCGGTCATTAGACCCGAAAGTGTCGGCGGCCCGAATGGCGCGGTGGCAAGAATAACGGGCGCCGAATGAGCTGCCGGAGCTGCCGATAGCGTGCTTGTCGATGGCGTGCTTGCCGCCGCTGCATTGCCCATGTCGGCAAATAAAATAACGGCAACACTCAAGGCGCGCACGGACATCATTTGCGCGCCGTAGCCAGATCGATTTTCTCAATCACCACATTACCCAGCAAAGTTGCGCCGACAAACGCGGAGGCTGGATCACCATCGGTGATCGCTAAGGCAATGTGGCCGGCATCAAATCGCCCAAGTGCGGCGTCAAAACTTTGCCAACGCCCGTCAACATAGGCCTGCATCCAGGCGTGCGGCACAAAAATGTCGTGCTGGCCTAGATAATCTGGCGCATACGCCAAGCCGCCCACGATCCGGGTAGGCAAGCCTGCCGCACGGCCCATCGCCGCCAGTAAAAGTGCGTGTTCGGTGCAATCGCCGGTTTTGCTCTCAAAGGCTTCTTTCGCCGACGCATACGCGGTGCTGAGGTTGCTTTGCGACATATGTGCGCTAACAAAACTTTCCAGCGCGCGCATTTTATCGAGCCCGCTGACCTTAGCCTTGGTTTGCGCCAGCGCAGCGGCTTTGATGCCAGGATCGTCGCTTTGCAGCCATGCGGTTGGCTTACTTGCCAAGGCCAGTGCAGCGGGCGTTTTTTCGACCGCATTCGCAGCACCGCAGCGGGCGCAAATCAGCACATCGAAGCCAGTAGCGTTTGCCGTCACGCGCTGCTCGTCGGTCTGTGGCGCTAAGGCGCTGGTTTTGGTTTTCAGTCGAATGCGATAGCCCAGCGCCGCGCCCGCTTGCGCCACGCTCAGGGCTCGCTGTGATTTCGCAAATTGCTCAATGAAAAAATTACTCACGTCATTCGGCGCAAGTGCATCGGCCCGGGAACTGGCAGCCAGGCGCATTTTTAAGCCGCCAATTTCAGTGTCCAGTTGGTACAAGTTAAACTTTTCATCGACCAACGCGCTGGAGGGAAAATCAGTATTTGGCAACCGCATGACCTGCTCGACCCGCAACAGCGACTTTGAACCTGCAAATGTATTGGCGCGTTCGGCGCGGATGACTTTGGTGACCACGGGAAAACTCAGCATCACGCTGGGATCAAACGCGACGAACTGAATGCTGCTGCCGGGTTTCAGGCCGCTGGCGCGTAATTTCTTAATTTGCGCGTAAGGAAACAGCGCCGCCGGGTCCAGCTGTAACGTGCGCATCGGCCGGGCAACAGCATTGACTGACTCAGTGATCTGCACGCTGCGATCTGGCATCACCCGGCCTTGGGTCAGGGTTTCCTGATTGCTCGCCCGGTAACGCACGGCAAAACTTAACGGTAGACCGGCACTGTTTTCTTCGGTCAAGGTTTCGCTATAAAGCGCAGCTTTTTGTCCGCCACGCTCAATAACGATATCGAGGGTATCGGTTTGACGCAAATGATCACCAACGGTTTCCAGCACTTGACGCTGATAGCCAATTTTTTTCCCCGCAACCGACACCACAAACCAGCGCGTATCGCCAGTGTTGCCGGTGTTTTTTGCGCCGAGTGCGGTTGTGGGCTGCGCTTGATCGGCCCATACCGGCGCGACACAGCTCAGTACAAACGCGATCCAAGCAATTTTTAACCACAGCGGGCTTACCAAATTTTGCAGCATTATCTATTCTTGAGAAACGTTCCAAGTCCAAGTCTGCCACTAGTTGGGCGATTTAAACGGTACACAACTTTGACAAATTGGGACTAAATTAACCAAGCCGTTGAATCGCCCTAACAAAGCCCGCCTTAGCGCTCCTAAAAATGGCCCCAAACGTCGAACTAAAGGACGCACCGATGACCCAATTGATATACCTAATTGCATTGACGTCCCTCCTGGGTGCGTGGGTGCCCATGCCCAAGCCGTTGCCGGTTTCCAAGGTTCAAGCCGCTGTCGCCGAAGCCGCAAACGCGCTCGATTTTTCCAATGCTGAGCAGAGCGTTGACGCTTTTATCCGAATGCGTGGCGACACCAGCGGTAAGGATGTCATCACCCATTGGCTAGGCAACGGTTTCGCCGTGCTGCCGGGTGCGGCGCCGAACCTCACTTTTGTCTTTGAAGGCTTTAATGTGGCGCGCATGGAAAAGCAAAGCGACGGCAGTTGGCGCATGTTGAGCCGGGAATATGCCGTCTATCGCGACCCAGAAAGCAACGCCATTTTAGCAACGTGGGCAAATCCCTACACCAAAGCCATCAACACCGTTTTCCAGGTGCAAAACGATCCAGTCAACCAAACGTTCGGGCGTAAAAACGCCCAAGGTAAAGGCTATTTGATGCCTTTTAGTTTGCTGGGTGACGGCGTGCAGCTGGGCTTTGACATCCCGATTAGCTATCCCAACCCGATTCAACCCGACAAATTCCCGGCGGAATCCAGCGGCGCGCTTTATACCGGCTCAGAACACTTTGGCTTTTTCGCGCAGAAGCGCGATTTTGACAACTCAAAACTCACAAGCGTACCCATGCAAATTTCCTGGGCACGCACCAGCCCGTGGCTGCCCTGGATGAAAATGGGCAACAAGCCCGGCTACATGCTTTTTTCCGCCTGGGGAAGAAAACTTAATAATATCAATGAATTAACGCCAGATTTATTAGCGCACGTAAGTGCATCACAGCCAAAATTCCTGCACGCACCGCGCGAATTTGTGCAGCCTAACGCCACCACTTGGTCGGAATACAAGCGCTTGGTTTTAGAAAGGCTTATGAATAAATAACTAATCGCGGTAGGAATGCGCATTGACTG
>JANNYO010000492.1:0-4971 GCA_031410115.1 Rhodanobacteraceae bacterium
TTGCGGACACGGCAGATGAGGTCACAGCGCATACCGACTGGTTCGGCGAAATGGCTTTTTGACGCGAGCGGCTTATGGTTACACTCCAAAGATCGCCCCCGAATCGAACCCGCCTTTTGGACACCAGCATTGTTCTGAACTTGGATATGTTGCTGGTGCTATGCGTGCTTGCGCTGTCGGTGTGTTTGTTCGTTACCGAATGGGTAACGGTGGATGTCGCAGCGATGCTGCTGTTGGTGGTATTGGGCTTAAGTGGTTTGGTGCCGCTGACCCAGCTGTTTTCTGGCTTCGCCTCAAACGCAGTAATTTCAATCTTGGCGGTGATGATTTTGGGCGCCGGACTGGACCGCACCGGTTTGATGGGACGCGCGGCAGATTTTATTTTGCGTCTCGCCGGCGACACCGAGCGGCGTTTGGTGTTGGCGCTGTCGGCAGTCGCAGGCGTGGTTTCGGGCTTTATGCAAAACCCGGCCGCAACGGCGCTGTTTTTGCCGGTTGCCAGCCGCATCGCCGCACGCACCGGCTATCCCTTGGCGCATCTGCTGCTACCGATGGCGGCCTGTATCGTATTGGGCGGCACGATGACCACCGTCGGCAATTCGCCGATGATTTTGTTGAATGATTTGATCGAAAGCACCAACAAAAACCTGCCCCAGGGCGCCCAGGTTTTAACCACGCTGAAATTGTTTTCGGTGTTCCCAATTGGTGTCGCGCTGCTGATTGGCGGGCTGCTATATTTTTATTTTTTCGGGCTAAAAAAACTACCGACCGAAGACGTGGCGGAATCGGTCACACCGCGCACCACGGAAGCGTACTTCGAGCGGCTATACGGCATCACCGGTGAGCTGATTGAGCTGCGCGTTTACCCGGACAGCAAAGTGGTGGGTTTGAGTCTGGGCGAGGCCGAACAATTGCCCGACGCACCGCTATTTTTAGCGCTCAAGCGCGGTGATGACACCCGTTTAGCGCCGCCCATGGACGAACTGATTGAAGCCGGCTGCGTGTTCGCGGTGATGGGCCCGATCGCGCAAATCGAAAGTTACGCCGCTGCTTTTGGCTTGGGCGTGCTGCCCGGCAAGCATCATTTGGGCGCGCTGTTTGACCCCATTGCGGCGGGCGTATCCGAAGCGGTGTTGCCGCCAAGTTCGGGCTGGCTAGGGCAAACCGCGATGGAATTGCGCATCCGCCGCCGCTACGGCATGAACCTGCTGGCGATGGTGCGCGCCGGCGTCACCATTCGCGATCAAGTGCGCAATTTAAAATTTCAATCCGGCGATACGCTGATCTTCCACAGCTCTTGGCAAGAATTGAACGACCACGCCACGGATCGCGATTACCTGGTGATCACCGACTATCCAAAAGACGAGCGCCGTCCGCACAAACAGGGCTTTGCCCTGCTGTTTTTTATCGGCGCTTTTGCGCTGGCATTTATGGGCCATATCGCCCTGCCGATTGCACTAATGGCGGGTGCAGTGGGTATGCTGGTAACTGGCGTGCTGTCGACCGAGGAAGCCTATCGCGCCATCAACTGGAAGACGATTTTTTCGCTTGCGTGCTTAATTCCAATCAGCATCGCGATTGACCAAACCGGCACCGCTGGATGGATGGCGACCCAGGTGGCAAAACACGCTGGCAGTTTGGGCCCGGTGCCGCTACAGATTGCGCTGGCGCTATTAACGACGGTCGCGGCACTGTCGATGGGGCAGGTAGGCTCGACTGTGCTGATGGTGCCAATTGCGATCAATATCGCGCTGGCGGTTAATGCCAGCCCGGCGCAATTCGCCCTCATCGTTTCCTTAAGCGCGTCGAATAATTTCTTGACCGCGTCCAACCCAGTGATCGCGATGATTCAAGGCCCAGGCGGCTATCAAAAACGCGATTTACTGCGTGTGGGTTTGCCGCTGTCGATCATGTTTATTGTGATTTCGGTGTGGCTGGTGAATGCGCTGTTTTGACATGCGTGCATCGCAAAACAAGCTCTAGCAATTAGCCGCGCAGCAGCATCACCGCATGTCCGCCCGCTGTGTGCGTATCGCTCACCTGCATACGCTTGTCCCATTTGACTGCGCGTGCCCGGCGGTCAAAAATCACCAGGCAGCCCGCTTCTAAAGCCAGTCGTTGCAAATATTTTTCAGTTTGCAGCAAGCCAGCCGCGAGCGGGTCTTTCTGTTTATCGCGCCAAACTTTTACTTCAATCGCCATGCGCTGGGTGCCGACAATCACCAGCAAATCCAGCCGCCCGGAACCTGCGGCGTATTCCCGTTCAATCCTTCCCCCGCCATTAATGACGCGCTGCAAGTACGCCATCAATACCAAATGTGGCGCGGCCTCGTGATAGGGCGCGGACTGCATCATCACTTCGCCGTGTTCGCGCCAAAAGTTGAGGAAATTCAGCATGAATTGGCGTGGATTTAAGCGCCCGGTAGCATCTTGCCAGCTGGGTAAAATACGATCTTCATGCAAGCTGTATTGCATGGTGTTATTCAAAACACGCGGTAAAACCTCGGCATAAATGGCATTCGCAGGCGCTAATGTTTTACCCGGCAAGCGCCGCCGCACGATGCCTAAGTCCAGCACGTACTGCACGTCGCTGTCGCTACCGGTGTTTTCGTCGCCGATCAACATCGGCTCAATCACCCGGCGCACGCGTTCCTCGCGCAGTTTGTCGGTCAGCTGATCCAAATGCGTGTCGTTGCGCAGGATCAATGCTTCGCGTGCGGCACGCATTTTTTCTTCGTCGATGGTGATCTTGCGATCCAGGTTTTCCTTGGTCTTCCAAACCGCCTGTTCTGCCAGCGCATTGACTAACCACGGCTGACCTTGGGTGGATTGCCAGGCCAATTCGATCGCTTCCTCACTAAATTCTTGACCGGTGGCATCGGTGTGCTGCTGGTACAAAGCCGCCAGCTCGTCCCGACTAAAATCCCCTAGGCGTAAACTTTCTGCTTTGATGTTGAACGCGCTGCCGCCGGTGATGACTTCACCGTCCGACATGGTCATGCGGTAATCACGCACATCGCGTACGCCGCACAGGATGATGGTTTGTGGGAAATGGCTCGGGCGATCGGTGTAGCCGGCGCGAATTTGGCGTAGTAAGGAAATTAACGTGTCGCCGATCAGCGCGTCGACTTCGTCGAGAAACACAACCAGCGGCTTTTTCGAGCGCTCGCTTGCAAGGCGCAAAATCGTCGACAGCTGGGTGCCGCGTCCGGCAGCCTTGCGCGCAGGAACGATTAAATCAGGCCCCAATTGGCGCTCTAACATCACCCCAACGGCGTCTAAAATCGTGTCCATGGCGGGTTCGACTTGATTGCGAAACGCCTGCGCCGCCTCAATATTGGCGTACACCGCGTTGTATTCGTCACCCGCGTTCAGCGCATCGCGCAACGCCAACAAGCAGGTGGTTTTGCCGGTTTGGCGCGGCGCGTGCAGAACAAAGTAGCGCTCTTGCTCAATCAGCGAAATGATTGCTGCAAGATCAATCCGACTTAACGGTTCAATTTGATAGTGCAATCCAGGCTTTGACGGCCCGGCGGTGTTGAAGTGCATGTTCATCTTCGCAGTGTAACGCACCAGCCCAACGGGCAGCGCTGGGCATGAATTGGGGCATGAACTGGACCGCCGCCGCTGGTGTTTTGGGTGTAGCCGTTGGTGCGCTATGATCGCGCTCTTTTTCCAGCACACACGAGGGCCCGATCCATGAGTAATTTCCCAGAAAAAATTTGGTTCAAAGGCAAAATTATTCCGTGGCAAGAGGCAAATGTGCACGTCATGTCGCACGCGCTGCACTATGGTTCCAGCGTGTTTGAAGGCATTCGTAGCTATGAAACGCCGAAAGGCCCAGCGATTTTTCGCTTAGGTGAACACACCAAGCGCTTTTTTAATTCCGCAAGAATGTATGACTTGGATATCGGCTTTAGCCCCGATGAAATCAACGCCGCGTGCCGGGAAGTGCTGAAGGTCAATAACCTGACTTCAGCGTACTTGCGTCCAATTGCATGGCGCGGCGCAGGTGGCTTTGGTTTGGGCGCTGACAACCCCACCGAATGCGCGATTGCCGCCTGGGTTTGGGGCCCGTATTTGGGCGCGGATGCGGTTACGTCCGGCATTGACGCCTGTATTTCCACCTGGCGGCGCGCCGCTGCGGGCACCTTGCCGGTCACCGCGAAAGCTGGTGGTAACTATCTGTCCAGCATTTTGATTTCACGCGAAGCCAAGCGTTTGGGCTTTCAAGAGGGCATTGCGCTGACGGTTGACGGCTTTGTCAGCGAAGGTGCGGGCGAAAACGTGTTTATCGTCAAAGACGGCATTATTCACACGCCACCGATGGCAGCATCGATTTTGCACGGCATTACCCGCGAATCGGCGATCAAACTCGCACGCGCCGAGGGTATTGAAGTGATCGAGCAAAACATCCCGCGCGAAATGCTTTATTTGGCCGATGAGCTGTTTATGACCGGCACTGCGGCCGAAATTACGCCGCTGCGCTCGGTCGATCGCAAACAAGTTGCGGACGGCAAGCCCGGCCCGATCACCAAACTGCTGCAAGAGCGTTTCTTTGGCCTATTCAAACACACCACGCCGGATCGTTTTGGCTGGTTGGACTACGTCTAAATACAAGGAGCTAGAGCATGGCTAAGGCCCCGAAAAAACTCGAACGCGAAGATTACGAAGCCGCTCTGACGGCTTTGCAGGTCGAACTGAACCAACTCTCACGCTGGGCCAGCACCGAAGGCAAGCGCGTGTTGGTGATCTTTGAAGGCCGCGATGCGGCCGGCAAAGGCGGCGCGATTGAAAGCATCTCGACGTGCTTAAACCCGCGCAGTTGCAAAGTCGTGGCGCTGTCCAAACCGACAGATCGCGAGCGCACGCAGTGGTATTTTCAGCGCTACGTGCAATATTTGCCGGCGGCGGGCGAGATCGTGCTGTTTGATCGCAGCTGGTACAACCGCGCCGGCGTTGAGAAGGTCA
>JANNYO010000493.1:0-7790 GCA_031410115.1 Rhodanobacteraceae bacterium
GACCCCAACTTGAAAGTCGACTGGAATCCAATCACATCGACTTGGACGAATCTAAAAGACTTGGGCGGCAATCGCACCGTGGTGCTGAGCTGTCTGGGCATTTCCTGGTTTTGGTTTTTTGGCGCAGTGTATTTCACGCTGCTCCCAGCGTTTGCCAAAACCGTGCTGGGCGGGCAGTCCAGTGCGTACGTGCTGCTGCTGGCGGTATTTTCCATTGGCACCGGCTTGGGTGCGGTTTTATGCGAAGTTTTAAGCAAAAAGCGCCTTGAAATTGGCCTTGTTCCGTTTGGCGCGTTTGGCATGACCCTGTTTGGCGTGCTGCTGTATTTTGCCGCACCCAATGCATTGAGCGAACCCAAAATTGTCGCCGAAGGTATTTCCGGTGGCCTAACGCTTAGCCAGCTGATCGCCAAATCGCAAACCTGGTGGGTGATGCTTTGGATGCTGTTGATGGCGCTGTTTAGTGGCTTTTTCATCGTACCGCTGTTCGCTTTAATTCAAAGCCGCTCGGACGAAAAAAAGCGCTCCCGCATTATTGCCGCGAATAACATTTTGAACTCACTGTTTATGGTCGCCGCAGTCGGTGTAATGGGGGTGCTGGATAAATTAGGCTTTTCGATTCCGCAAATTCTGCTGATCACAGCGATTCTCAATCTGGTCGTTGCAATCTATATTTTTACCCTGGTGCCGGAATTTTTAATGCGCTTTTGCTGCTGGATTCTGATTAATGTGATGTATCGCGTGAAGGTTGAAGGCATCGATCATTTGCCCGAAGAAGGCCCGGCGCTGATGGTTTGCAACCATGTTGGCTTCACTGACCCACTGATTATTGCGGGCTGCATTCCGCGCCCGACTGTGTTTGTGATGTACTGGAAAATCTTTCAAGCGCCGGGTGCGAATTGGCTGTTTAAAACCGCCCGCGCGATCCCAATTGCTGGGCGCAATGAAAATCCGGAGATGTACGCCGCCGCTTTCACCGCGATCAGCGCGGCGTTAAAAGCGGGCGAAGTGGTCTGTATTTTCCCCGAAGGTGGCTTGACCCCGGATGGCGACGTCAAAGAGTTCAAGCGCGGCGTTGAACTTGCGCTCGAGCATGACCCGGTGCCGGTGTTGCCAATGGCGCTGCAGGGCCTTTGGGGCAGTATGTTCAGCCGCTGGGATCGCCACAACAAGCGACTCAAAATGCCACGCCGTTTATTCGCGCGCGTCGCCCTCGTGGTTGGTGCGTTGCGACCACCCGAGGCAGCAAAAGCGGACAGTTTAGAACTTGAAGTGAAGCGCCTGCGTGGCGATTTGGCATGAAATTGCACTAGGCTTTAAGCTCAGGCCGAAGGCGTTTGCCCCCACACTTGTTTGCCGGCAAACGAGCTAACAGGAAAGTTTTCGCTAAGGCAGTCAAAATTCCTTCACTTCGCCAAAGCGATTTATCCATTGAACAAATTAGGCATTATGAATCCATCAGCAAATTTGCCCCGGAACAATAACCCGCAAGGGCTTGCATTTATCGGCGGCGGCAATATGGCGCGCGCGCTAATTGGCGGACTAATCCAACGTGGGCACGCAGCAGAAATGATCGCGGTCGCCGAGCCATACGATGCCACGCGTACGGCGTTGGCAAAAGATTTTTCAGTTGCCATGCACGCTGATTGCGCGGGCGCCGTGCTCGGCAAGTCTGTCTGGCTGTTAGCAGTTAAGCCACAAATGATGCGCGAAGTGTGCGTCGGCTTGCGCGCGCAGGTCGAGCACGCCGCGCCGCTGGTGATTTCAATTGCAGCGGGTATTGCTTTATCCAGTCTGCAAAGCTGGCTTGGGGCCAAAGCTAAATTGGTGCGCGCCATGCCCAATACACCTGCCTTGATTGGGGCGGGCATCACCGCACTGTGCGCGCTGCCTGTGATTGGTCAGGATGATCGCATTGCCGCAGAACAGCTTTTGCAGGCTGCCGGGGCGACGGTGTGGCTCGACGACGAAGCGCTGATGGACGCGGTTACCGCAACCTCGGGCTCGGGGCCGGCATATTTCTTTTTGCTGATCGAAGCGATGCAGGCCGCCGCCATGGCACAGGGCCTAAGCGCACAAACGGCACGTGCGCTGGTGCTCAATACCGCATACGGCGCGGCAAAAATGGCGCTTGCCTCGGATGAAGACGCCAGCGTTTTACGCGAACGCGTCACCAGCCCCGGTGGCACCACGGCGGCGGCGTTAGCAGTATTTGAAGCATCGGGTTTGCGCGCGCATGTGGCGGATGCCATTGCGGCGGCGACGCGGCGCGGCCAAACACTTTCCGCTCAGTTTGGATAAATCACCTTGCACCTCAGTTCGGAGTTTTGATGTACAGCATTTATGCGTTAGTGATTAATTTTTTCTTTGGCACGCTCGTCTGGCTGTTTTTGACGCGTCTGCTTTTGCAACTGGTGCGCGCGCCTTTCAACAATTCGTTTGTGCAATCGCTGTATACGGTTTTGGCACCCGTGCTGCGTCCGTTTGAGAAGGTCATTCCACGCTACAACAATTTCAATATTGCGCTGGCGGTGATCGTGTTTTTGCTCGGCCAACTTTGGGCCTGTGCACTGACGCTGGGATTTAGCTTAAGCACGCTATTGCTCGGCGTTTTTTTGATTTTGCAGGCGCTGTATTGGCAGCTGTTGATCCTGCTATTCGTTTTTGTCATCGCGAGTTTTTTGCAGCCCAGCCCTTATAACGAACTGCTGCAGGTGGTGAACGCTTTAGTCAAGCCGATGATCGCGCCATTTCGCCGATTGATTCCACCCATCGGGCCGCTGGATTTGTCGTTAGGCGTGCTGATGCTGAGCCTGACGGTTGGCTATCAGATGTTGGCACTGGGATTGCAGCATTTGATGTTAACGCTTGCGCCTGCGGTGAACTTATGAGTCTCGCCGATCAGGCGACACGGCAAATATGGCCGAAAAATAGGGTGCTGCAATGAGCCGAACATCACCAAAATCGCAGGGCCTAGAGCTGTTTGCGCCCTGCCCGAAAGGCTTGGAATATTTGCTGCGTGATGAGCTGATTGCGCTCGGTGCCAAGGATGCGCACGAAGCGCTGGCGGGGGTGAAATTTAGTGGCGATTTCCAATTTGCCATGCGCGCGTGCCTGAATTCACGCTTGGCGTCGCGCATCCTCGTTGTGCTTGCGCGCTTTGCCGCACCGGACGCCGATGCGCTGTACGACGCTGCAAAAAACCTGCCGTGGCACGAATGGTTGGGGCCGAAGAATAGTTTTATCGTTGATGTCAGCGGCAGCGCACCCGGCATTGCCCACACCGGTTTTGCCGCGCTGCGGGTGAAGGATGCGATCGTTGATCAGCACCGCGATCACAGCATTGAGCGCCCGAATGTGGACGCGGAAAACCCCGCCGTGCGCGTGCGCATTTACCTGCATCCGCGCGAAGCCGCGATCATGTGGGATTTGTGCGGTCAGCCCCTGCATGAGCGCGGCTGGCGCAGCGCGCAGGGCGAAGCACCGATCAAGGAAAACTTGGCTGCGGCGATGCTGATTCGGGCGAAATGGCCCGAGCGTGCGGCGCGTGGCGAGGCCTTTATTGACCCCATGTGCGGCGCTGGCACCATTTTGATGGAAGCCGTGGCGATAGCCGCCAACGTCGCGCCCGGGTCTAAGCGCGCGCAAGCGGGCGGCTTTGGCTATTACGCACACCCAAGTTACACCCGTCAGGCGGAAGAAATTGAGCTCAACGCCGCCACGGCAGCGGGCATCACGGGACTTAAAAACTTGAGCACCAACGCGCTGTTTTTCGGCTTTGATGCCGACGCCACCCTGATTGCAATGGCGAAACGCAATCTAGCCGCAGCTGGCTTTTCTGGCTTCGTGCGCCTGAGCGTGGGGGACGCGGCAAATTTGAAACGCCCACCCTACGTTGAGGCCGGATTGGTATTGGGCAACCCGCCTTACGGCGAACGCATGGGCACTGCGCGCGGCCTGGTGCCGGTTTATCGCGCCGTTGGTGCGATGTTGGCGCGCGAATTCGCCGGCTTCGGCGCGGCGCTGATCAGCAGTGATTTGGAACTACTAACCGCCGTCAACCTGCCCATCCTGAAACGCTATGCATTGAAAAATGGCGCCCTGGATTGCACTTTAGCGCTGTTTGACACCAGCCGCGGCCAGCGGGTCTTACCCGAGCTTGGGCAAACGAATCAACAGCAAAGTTCTGCGGAAGTTGAAACGCCGTCACGGCCAAAAAAGCCCGCGCTCGAGCAGCTCGATTTGCCGCCCAGTCTGCGCCAAATTGCCAGGCCCGAAACACCCGTGCCCGCAGCGATTGACGCGATCGCGCCTGACGAAGGATCGCCTAACAAAAACTCGCCTAACAAAAACTCGCCTGACGAAAACTGGCCTGCGTTGATCCCGCCCCTGCTGATCCCGCAAGCGGGGCCGAATTTAAGTCCAGGCGCGCAGATGGTGCGCAACCGGATTGAGAAAAATTTGCGTCGGCTGAAAAATTATTTGACCGATCACCACGTCAGCTGCTTTCGCGCCTACGACGCGGATTTGCCGGAATATTCCGCCGCAGTGGACGTCTATGAGGGGCGTTTGCACATTCAAGAATATTTGGCGCCAGCGGATATTCCAGAAGATGTCGCCGCCGGGCGTTTGCGCGAATTAGTTGCCGGGGCGCAAGCCGCCTTTGGGCTCGGGCGCGAGTTTGTCTATCTGAAAACGCGGCGGCGGGAAAAAGGCGGCGGTAAATATCGCCGTGAACGCAGCCGCACCGATGAGTATTTTGAGGTGACGGAAAGCACCAATAGGTTCTGGGTGAACCTGGATGATTATCTTGATTCTGGTTTGTTTTTAGACTCCCGTTCACTGCGCCAACGCATCGCAAAATCAGCGCGCGGCAAGCGCTTTTTGAACCTGTTTTGCTACACCGCCAGCGCCACGGTATACGCCGCACAGGGCGGCGCGACCAGCTCGTTGTCGATCGATTTGTCGCCCACCTACACGCACTGGGCGGCGCAGAATTTTGCCCTGAACAAGCTTGATTTAGCTCAGCATGTGATTGAACAGTGCGATGCATTGGCTTGGCTAGAATGGGCGGTGAAACAGCCAAATTCTGACGCTGCGTTCGATTTAATTTACCTAGACCCGCCGACCTTCAGTAATTCTAAGCGCACCGAAAGCGTGCTGGATATTCAGCGCGACCATGCACATTTGATCGGCCTATGCACGCAACTGCTGAGCGCTCAGGGCGAGCTGATTTTTGTTACCAACGCACAGCGCTTTAAGCTCGATCCGGTGATTAGCGAAGTCTTTAAAGTGCACGATTTCAGCGCGCAAAGTATTCCGCCCGATTTCGAACGCAACGGCAAAATTCATAAGGCGTTTTCGATACGTCCGATGTAGCTCCGGTGTATGCCAATGCGTGCGGTTTCCCAGCCGAAACAGATTGAAGCGCAGCACGCATCAGCCGCTGTGCACGATCCGCCGCTGCAATTTCAGACGATCACTTTTTCACCTTCGGACGGCGGATCAAACCACGCCGCGTGCATGCGCACGCTGCGCAGCTTTGCGGTAGCGAGTTGTGCGGCGTAGAGCGGTTCAGCAAAGTAAGTGATCAGCAGACTTCGGCGGCGTGCACCCGTCGGGTTTATGCAGCCCGCGTGTACCAGATCGGCGTCGAACACCAAAATATCGCCGGCGCTGCCAGATAGTTGTGTGGCTAGGCTGGCATTATCGAATTCAAAAGGCGGCTGCCCGGGCGCTGGACGGTGGCTGCCTGGAACAATGCGCGTCGCACCGTTGTGCGCGCCAAAATCGTCCAGAAAAGCAATCGCGATCGCCGTGTCGCCAGGCCGTTGCGCGCAAAAATCACGGTGTAGGGTTTGCTGACCGCCACCTTGCAATGGCTCGCGCCCTTCCACTTGTGCAAGAAAAAATCGTTCCCCAATGAGTAGGCCGCTCACGGCCAACAGCTCAGGCAGCTTGCACACGGCTTGTACGGTCGGACTCAAGTCCACCAGCGCGTGGCCCCAGTCGGTGCCGCGTGGCACCGGCCATTGATCAGCTGGTTTGAGCCCAGCGTCAAACACATTGCGAAGTTCAGTCAACCAGTGTGCGGGGATTGCGCCGCGCAGCAAAGTGTAGCCTTGCTGCTGAAGCTGTTTTGCCTCAGCCAAATTGGGGTAGGCGGGGGCGTGGTTCGTCACCGCTCCGTGACCCACGCTGAATTGCTATGATCGCGCGCTCCACGCCCTGCACAGCCTGTCACATTGCCATGGGCACCAACCCATCCATTCCTGACTCGGCACGAAAATGCGCCGATTCGATTGAGTTGGCGCGACCGGGCATGGCACAAAGCCCGTTTCAGTGGCAGGCAAAAAAACTTAAACACTGTTTCGCGGAGTTGCAATGAATTTTAGAAAGACGACGAAATGGCTGGCGCATTCGTATTGCCCTGGATTGACGGGATGGTTCAGCTATTTTGGCACCAAAGTATATTTTCCGCCGAACGCGTGGATCTTCCGTTTGGCCTGTGAGCAGGGTATTTACGAGGCCGAGTTATTGCACCTGATCTGCGGATTGAGCACCGATGACAGCTGGTATTTTGACGTCGGTGCGAATGTTGGGCTGATGTCGGTGCCGCCGCTGTTTCAGCGTCCAAACTTAAAAGTCATGTCGTTTGAGCCTTCCCCGAATGCCGCGCCCTATTTAGCAAGAACCTGGCAGCAAAGCCCCAACAAAGATCGCTGGGTGGTCAAAAAAATGGCAGTTGGTGCCGCCGTGGGCGAGGCAGATTTTTCCTTCGGGGCGCCAGCCCTGGGCGGCTTTGATGGCTTACGAAGTACCCAACGTGTTGCGATCGCTGGCAGCCAAAAAGTGCAGATCACCACCCTTGACCATGAGTGGATAAGTTTGGGGCGTCCGCATGTTTCGTTTGTGAAGATGGACATCGAGGGTGCTGAGCTGCAGGCGCTGGAGGGTGCGGTAGCGCTGCTGTCGAAGTGTCGGCCTTATGTGATTGTCGAGTGGTACGGTGAAAATTTAAAACCTTATGGGCTGAGCGGCGTCGAGCTACTGACGTTCGCTGCGCGCCATGATTTTGACGTGGTTTCGGTGCCCACGATGACGGTGGTGCGCACGTGGCCGATGCTAAAGGCAACGATGCTGGGCACAAGCGGCTTTATGTTGGTTCCGAAGTCCTGATGCCGACCAACGATATGATGCAAACCGCAGCAGCTAGCCCGTTTCGCCTGCTGATTCTGGGCGGCGGTGCGATCGTTTCTGAATGCCATTTGCCAGCGCTGCGTGCCTTGGGCTGGCTTTCGCACTGCGAGGTGGTTGAACCCTACGAGCGCAATGTAGATGGTTTAAAGGCGCAGTTTCCCGAACTGCGGGTGAGCCAACAGCCCTACACTGATGTGGTTGCTGATGCCGCGCGTTTGGGGCAATTTGACGGCGTTTTGATTGCCCTGCCCAACACGCTTCACGCGCCTGCCGCAATCGCGTGTCTTAACGCCGGTTTGCCAGTGCTGTGTGAGAAGCCGCTTGCGCTTACTTCAGCGGAATATCAAGCGGTTGAGGCAGCGTCGCGCGCGCACGGCGCGATCGCCCGCGTCGCCATGGTGCGGCGCTTCACGCCCAGTTTGACCGCACTGCGCACGGCGTTACGGCAAAACTTGATTGGCGAGGTGCTGGCTGTTGAGCTACAGCACGGCTGTGATTACGGCAGCTGGCCCTCGGATACTGAAACAGTATTGCGCCGCGATCAGGGCGGCTGTTTGGTCAATATGGGAATTCATTTCCTCGACTACTTG
>JANNYO010000494.1:0-1164 GCA_031410115.1 Rhodanobacteraceae bacterium
CATATTCACACCGCGCAACACAAACACCACGCCGTGGAGTTTCGCTAATTTGGTCTGAACCACGCCTTTGTGGCGCAGCCATTCCGTGCGCGCGCGCTCAAAAAACTTCAAATAGTTACTGTGATAAACCACGCCACCTGCATCGGTATCTTCCCAGTAGATTTGAATGGGCCAGCGAAAGCGCGGATGGGTGATGTTGGGGACGGCGACGTGGGTCATAATATTAAGAATTTGGTTGCAAAGAATGTTTAGCGCCCGACAGTTGCTCTACCAGCAATGGCAGTGCAGATTGCACCGTTGTCCAAGCAACGTCGAGGTTGATATCAAAATACCCATGTGCGATGCGATTACGCATACCACGCATACTGCGCCAGGGTATTTCGGAATGGGCGAGCGTGTATTCCGCGTGCTTTTCCATTACTTTAGTCGCCGCTTCTCCGATGACGATTAGGCTCAAAATGACCGCTTGCTGGGTGCGCTTGTCGGCTAAGAAATCGATTTTGTCGAAGCCTTCAATAAAACTACAGGCGTCTACTGCAGCCTGTTGCATATGTTCCAAGTAGTCAGCGAGGCGATGCTCACTCACACCGGTTGCGCTTGCGCCAGAACCTGCGCACGGAATCGCATTGGCAAGTCGGCTGGCGTCAACACATCGACGTGGACACAGAGCAAGCTCTCAAGTTCAAACTGCAAACCTCCGAGGTCAAACATCGTGGTTTCTGGTAGCGCATCCACCAGCAAATCAAGATCGCTATCTTCTTGATCAGTTCCAAGCAGGACAGAGCCAAATATGCGTGGATTGGTGGCCCGAAATCGCTTAACGGCTTCAAGTACAGCAGCACGTTTATGTTCAATTGCCACTGACGGTCGCATGGGAATTCTTCTCATCGAAAATTGGGTGACACTTACAAATAACTGCGAACAACTGCAATAGTATGGTTCGTTTTGCCTTAACTAGGCAAACCTACAAACGGCGGGGTCACTCGCAGCGTTAAACACCTGCTTCCGAACCCGCATCAAACAAATCCAAAACCGGCGCCGGTTTCGGCGGCCGCAGCCCCAAATGCAAATAGGCTTTGCGCGTTGCCATGCGCCCGCGCGCCGTACGAGTCAAAAAGCCTTGTTGGATCAAATACGGCTCGATCACATCTTCAATCGTGCCGC
>JANNYO010000495.1:0-6234 GCA_031410115.1 Rhodanobacteraceae bacterium
CAGCCTGGATGGCTTTGACTTAAGGCGCAGCCTAACGCTGCAGCGCTATTCCGAATTTCGTGATGGCGGCAATCTGTTTTTTTCAGTGCGCCGATTGTTGCCCGGGTTCGATGAGCGTATTTCGCATGGCAATGGCATCGCCAAAATTCGGGGTGGCTTTCAAGCCTATGTAGAAGCTCAGCGCGCGCGTAAGGAAGGCGGAAATTTGAGCTGGAGTTGGTTTGCCAACGCCTTTCCCGGGCGTTCGCAAGCTTTGCATAATTACGTCTTGGGTTTCGAGCCACGTTTTTTCATCAGTGATCAGCTCGATTGGAGCATTGGCCTGAACGCGCAACGTTGGAACGACTGGCTGCTCTGGCAAGGCGGGCAAGAACTGGGCAGTTTCAAAGCCAATCGCCTGGATCTGATTTCCAATTTGAATTGGTTTGTCAATGATCGCCAAGAGTTGCGCGTCAAATTGCAGACGATTGCGATTGATGCCGAAGCCAATCGTGCGTTGCGAATTGATAGCGACGGTCTACTGCAAGCCGCCAACGCCAGCTTCAATAACTTTCGCGTGCGTAATTTGGGGTTTCAAATTCGCTACCGCTACAAACTCGGCAACCTAAGCGACGTTTACGCCGTGTATAGCCGAGGCGGCGCGAGTAGCGATGCGCGCGAGGGCGATGTCTTTGATGCGCTGGGTTCGACTTTCAATTTGCGTGATGACGATCAGTTTTTGCTGAAGTGGTCGTATCGGTTTGAGCTTTGATCCTAGATCCGGCAGTTGGACGGATGTAAGACTGGCTACTTCACCGACCGAATAATCGCAGGTTTGCTGCCCGGCGGACAGCGCAACCAGCCGATCGTGCGACTTGCGCCGGGTTTTAGCTCGAATCCCTGTTTGGCGCTAAACACGCCCGCCAAGTAACTGTAACCACCCACACCATCCCCAGTGCATTTGGCATTGACGGCAAATCGCAGCGCTGTTGTCGCGGTCAGATTGCCTAGGCTTTGCAGCTGCACGTCAACGCCACCAGCGGAATTAGCCTGGAAAATGGGCTGAATTTTCGCGCGCAAGACCTGTTTTTCGATGACGGCCGCTAAAGTCACGGGTGCCCAAGCGCGCGCGTCACTGGGCAAGGGCAGGCGAAACCATACGCTGGACTCCAGCTTGGCGACCGGGCGCACAGTCAACGCGTCAATTAACGTTCGCACAGATTCCGGCGAGGCCTGCAACTCCAGTTCCGCTGCGTGCGGTGTGCCGAGCTCGGCTTCGTGCTCAACGCCGATGACTTTGCCGTTGGCGTCGAGTAATAGTTTGGCGCCGTAAGCGGGAAGTGCAACCGAAAATGGCTTGTTTGAAAGCAGCGCAAACTGGCGTATCCAAAACTCCGCTAAGCGCGGATCAAACAGACCCCGCTTGGGTGCTAGCACGCTGTGCACCTGCAGTGTGACGCGATCTGTAGCGGCTAAAAGCGCAGGTAACTCAGCTGTTTTTAGCCACGCGGGCAACGCGGTGATATCCAAACTGACCGCCTTATCGAGCATCACGCGCAAACCAAGTAACTGCTCGCCATAGCGCCTGAGCTGCGCCTCGGCACAGTCAAAATCTATCTCAACTCGATTGACGACGACACCGCCAGCCAGCCAGCGGCTACGAATACTGGCAATTTTGCTTGCTAGCGCTGCCGGCGTTAGCAGCGGCGCGGCGCCGGGCAAACGCAAAACTAAAACGACTGGCAGTGCCGCGTTTTTGAGTGCTGCCAAGTCGACCTGCGGCTCTACCCATTGCTCGCCACTCATGTGCTGCGCGCCTAAAACCCGGTAGCGGGTGAATAGCGGTTTTTGCTCGCTAAGCGCACGGGAAAGCTCAGGCGTCCACTGGCGCTGCCAGATGTAGGCTTCGTCACTGTAGGCGTAGCCTGCAGCGGCAAACGCCGCGAGTAAAACGATCGATCCCAGAGTGAGGACATGGTTTAAACTGGATCGAATCTCGCCGATCAGGCGACGCGTTAAATGAGTCTCGCCGGAAGGCGACACGGCAAAATGAGTCAGCGCAACATTAGCCAAAGTCGTAAGCCATGACGCGCTGGGGCTCTTGCAGGAAATTACCTTGGACGAAATTCACGCCGCACGAGAACAAAATCGACATGGAGCCTGCATCCTCGACAAATTCCGCGACCGTAATTTTCCCGGCGTTGCGCGCTTCCGAGGCAATACCGCGCACTTTTTCCTGATTTTCTTTGCTTTTCGCCAGTTCCGCCATAAACGACCGATCAATCTTTAGGTAGTCAGCGTTGACGTGTTTAAGCAAGCGAAACGAGTTGATGCCAGGGCCAAACTGTTCCAGCGCGAAACCACAACGCAACTGCGCCAAGCCGGCTTGAAAGAACGCCACTTGTTTGAGGTAGGTCACAACTTTGCTTTCCGGCATCTCGAAAACCAAACGATCACCAGCGACGCGAGCGGTTTTAAGCTGCTGCGCCAACCAGGGCAAAATTGAGCCGTCTTCGATGGTTTGCGGGCAAATTTTAATAAAAAACGTGCTGTTGATCCCACTCGATTGGCGCTCAGCGACGGTGCGAATGATTTTCGCAATCACCCAGCGGTCAATGTGCGAAAGCAAACCGAGTTTTTCCGCAACCGGAAAGAACACGCCCGGCTGCACTTCGCCGTTTGGCCCGTTCATCCGCAGCAGCACTTCATAAAACTCGCCCGATTCGCCCTGCAAGCTGACGATCGGCTGATACATCATGTTGAAGCCATCTTTAGTGAGCGCGTTTTTGATTGACGCCACCCACTTCGAGGACTCCGCTTCGTCCGCCTTTTCTTTTTCCATCGGATCAAAAGTAACTAAGCGGTTGCCGCCATCGCGCATCGCGGCTTGGGATGATTCCGCTGCTTTATTTAACACGTCCTGCGGCGCGGTCATTTTTTCGCTCATCAGACACATTCCAAAACTACCCGTGACGGTAATTGAGGTGCGCCCGGCGTCGATCACGTGGTCTTCAAGTTGCTTGACTAGTTTGGTGGCGAACGCGACGCATTGCTCATGCACAAGACCGAGCAAAATAATGCCAAAACTGTGATCCCCCAAGCGTGCAACATGTGCGGCGGTGCCGGCGGCGGTGCGTAAGAAACCACCCATATCGGCAAGCAAGGTGTCAACGCCGTCGATGCCAACCACTTCCAAATGCTTTTTATAGTTGTCAATTTCCAAGTACAGCACGGCTTGGTCTGTTTGCCCGCCGCTAGCTGCGGCGACTGCTTTTTGCAGCTCTTCGGTGAATGCTTGCTTGTTTAACAGCCCGGTAACCAAATCTTGGCGGCGCAGCGCGTCAAGCTCTTTTGCCAGTTCCGCGTTGATAGTTTGCTGACGAATAACGATTTGAGTACAAGGTTCGTTCTCAACGCTCGCCTCAGAAAGCTCCATCACTGCATCGAAAGTCGATCCATCGGTGCGCTGGGCTTTCATCTCCAGTTTTTCCGGTGGCTTTTCGCCTTTGGAGATTTGCCGCAGCACTTCTTTAAAGATATTGGCATCCTTGCCTACCAGCATGTCCAGAATCGGCGTGCCTTCAATTTCGCCATATTCTTCAATCTTGAACATTTCTAGATAGGCTTTGTTCGCATAGACATGCATGCCCTCGTGCACGTAGGCGATCGGATCACGCGATGAATCCAACAGTGCGTTGCAGCGTTTCTCACTTTCGCGCAAAGAGATTTCTAATTTGCGCACCGCGCGACGGGTCTGCAAATCGGTAAATTCGCGCTGCGCCATGGTTTGGAAGAAATCGGTCATGCCGCGAATCAAAACCGCACGCGCGCCATCGCGTAGGGTGCTGAGCAAGCTTTCCTGGGTCAATGAATCCACGATCGCCAACACCGGGATATCCTTGCCAGTTTTGTGCACTGCCTCGGCGGTATCTTTCAGGCTCAGTTTCTTTGCCCGCGCACTGTAAAAAACCAAATCTTGCGGCGCATCAAGCGCTGTTTTCAGCTGATCTGCATCCACCGCACGGGTGGGGCGAACCGAGACGCCAGCATTGCGCAACACACTAATTGCATGCTCCGCATCTTCGGTTGAATCTTCAACCAGTACGATGCGAACTAAATTATCGGCCTTAGCCATCTTTCACCTTAATCTACAAAATTTACACGCCCACAGTCTTGCCGCGAGGCGACACGGTAGACACAGTCTCGCCGCAAGGCGACACGATAGACACAGTCTCGCCGCAAAGCGACACGACAGATACGTCATGGCGTATGCCCCAAAACATGCGCTTCAGCCCAAGGTGCTTGCTGACCGCTTTGCTGTGCCACCGTTTTGGCGTGGCAGGCGGCATCTTATTCCAATTCCAATTCATTAGGCAAAAGCCTTTGCGGCAAAACCGGTTTATCCTCGCGGCACTTTCTAACCACTGGTTCGCCTGATGATTTCTGAAATAATTCAGTACTACGCAAATTTCACGAGCGCAGCTGCCCTGCTACCAATGTGGTTTTGGCTGGTTTGCGTGACGATTTTAGGGCTGTTAGTCGGCAGTTTTTTAAACGTCGTCATCCTCAGATTGCCGCCAAGCATGATGTTCGAATGGCGCACCGAGGCATCGTCAATTTTAGAAACTGAACTCAAGGCCGATTTTGAACTAGGGCCACCACCACCTTCTTTAGTTTTTGAGCGCTCCCAATGCCCCAAATGTGGCTTTCAGCTAAAGGTCTGGCACAACGTGCCATTGCTGAGCTATTTGGCTCTAGGTGGCAAGTGTTCCAGCTGCAAAACTAAAATATCGCGGCAATATCCCTTTGTCGAGGCGTTGACGAGCCTAGCCTCCGTTGCGTGCCTACTGAAATTTGGCCCGAGTTTCGCTTGTGTCGCTGCACTTGTGTTTACTTGGCTGTTAATTGCCATGTCCGGCATTGATCTATATACCCAGCTTTTGCCGGATCAGCTGACCTACCCTTTGCTATGGATAGGCCTGCTGCTCGCGGTCAGCACGGTGTTCGTCGCGCCGATTCCGGCGATTGTCGGAGCCGCAACCGGCTGGGGCAGTTTGTGGAGTGTGAATTACGCCTTCAAAAAACTGCGCGGCATGGACGGCATGGGCGGCGGCGATTTTAAACTTTTAGCCGGTTTGGGCGCCTGGATGGGCTGGGCGATGCTGCCCATGATTGTGCTGTTATCCGCCACGGTTGGCGCCATCGTAGGCATCACAATGGTGCTTTTACGCAAACATGCACGGGAAAATCCGATGCCGTTTGGGCCATTTTTAGCCGCAGCCGGGTGGCTGGCGTTTGTCTTTGGCGATGTATTGATGGATGGCTATTGGCGGGTGATGGCGTAGCGCCAAAAAGTGCGGGTTTAACCCCATGCACTATTTATCCGAATTTTGGCACTTTGGCCTAAAAGAAGCGCGCGCCTGCGTTTTTGCCGGTAGTTTCTTTGTCATCCTCGCTGGCTCAAAGCTTGTTGATACCCAAGCAATATTGGGCCTGTATCGCTATGACGCCATTTTACTTTGCGCGCTGCTGCTGCAAATATTGTTGTTGAGTTTGCGTGTGGAAACCATCGCCGAACTTAAAGTGATTTGTATTTTTCACTTTTTTGGTTTTGCTTTAGAAGTGTTCAAAACCCAGCCCGCAATTGCCTCGTGGAGCTATCCAGAACTAGGCTTGAGCAAGCTATTTGGGGTGCCGCTGTACTCTGGGTTTATGTATGCCGCTGTGGCAAGTTACATGATGCAAGCTTGGCGGCTGTTTGATCTCAAGCTCGTCGGCAATCCGCAGCCGTGGCTCGCGATCACGCTGGCATTGGCGGTATATCTCAACTTTTTCACCCATCACGCGCCGCACGTGCCGGATTTGCGCTGGGCTATTGCCATTGCTTTGATCCTTGTCTATCGCAAAACCTGGGTCTATTTCACGCCTAGGCACATGCGCTTGAAAATGCCCTTGGTGCTGTCGTTTGGATTGATTGGTTTTTTTGTCTGGGTCGCAGAAAACATTGCCTGCTTTTTTGGCGCGTGGATGTATCCACATCAGCAAAACGGCTGGGCGATGGTGCATTTTGATAAATTGGGGGCGTGGACATTGCTGGTGGTTTTGACGTTTGTGATTGTCAGTCATGCGCAGCAATCTAGCGCCGCACTTGCGCACGGTACTTTGACGTCATAGCGAAAACCCCTGTGCTAATCTTGCTGCGCAATCGGGAGAGACTGCTAAAGCTCAACCCCAAGCAGCGCCGAAGGAGCAACC
>JANNYO010000496.1:0-8121 GCA_031410115.1 Rhodanobacteraceae bacterium
TCGCGCACGCCGCACAGCACGACAGTTTGCGGGAAGAAATCTGGGCGGTCCGTGTAACCGGCGCGGATTTGGCGCAGTAAGGAAATTAACGTATCGCCGACTAAGGCGTCGACTTCGTCTAAAAGCACAATGAGCGGCTTATCCGAGCGCTCACTTGCCATGCGTAACAACACACGCAAACTGCTGCCGTCGGCGGTATCAGTGGCTAGGCGCGCATCAGCCTGGATAGCAATCTTGAGCGTACGCTCGATTTGCTCACTCACATCTGTCGTGATCACCGCCATCGCGGCCGCAACATGGCCGCGCATCGCTTGCGCAGATTCAATATTGGCGTAAACCGCGTTGTATTGCCCAGCCGCATTCAGCGCGTCGCGCAACGCCAGCAAACAGGTGGTTTTGCCGGTTTGCCGCGGTGCGTGTAGCACGAAATAACGCCGCTGCCCGATCAAGGAGAGCAGCGAATCCAGATCGACACGCGAAAGCGGGTCCAGCATGTAATGCAAATCAGGCGTTGACGGCCCGGCGGTATTGAAATGTTTTTCCATGCGAACGAGTGTAGCGCTTCAGGCTGAGGTTACGGGTTTGCAGTTGGATACCGATGCAAGCGGAAATGGAATATTAGGGCGAACTCGGTGCACACCGTGCAGCGCCTCAACCACGCAGCGCGTCAACCCCGCAGCACCAAAACCGCTTTGCCTGAAGCAGTGCGTACATCCTCGATGCGCATGCGCTCAGTCCATTCCGGCGCCTGCGTGCGGCGATCAAAGATCACCAAATAGCCTTCCGACAAATCCAATCGCTTGAGGTAGCGCTCGGTTTGTTCCAAGCCATCCATCAGCGGGTCCGCTTGCTTATCGTTCCAGACTTTTACTTCGATCGCCATCTGCTGATCGCCATAAATCAGCAGCAAATCCAAGCGACCATAACCGGCCGCATATTCGCGCTCGATTCTGCCGCCACCGTTGATGACGCGCTGCAAATACGCCATCAGCACCAAATGCGGCGCCGCTTCGTGGTACGGCGCAGATCGCATCATCACTTCGCCGTCTTTTAGCCAAAACGCCTGGAAGTTCAGCAAGAACTGACGCGGGTTGAGGCGGCCATTGGCATCTTGCCAGGTTGGCAAAATGCGCTCCGAATGCATGCTGTATTGAATGACATTGGTCAATACGCGCGGCAGCACTTCGGCATAAATCTGATTGGCTGGCACTGCATTTCTATTTTTGTCGTGCCGAATCAATCCAAGATCGAGCGAATACTGTGTATCTGCATCATTCGCTTGGCCCTCGCTGCCCGTCAACATTGGCTCAATCACCCGCCGCACGCGCTCTTCGCGCAGCTTGTCGGTTAGCTGATCCAAATGTGTGTCATTGCGCAAAATCAACGCCTCGCGTGCGGCGCGCAAGCGTTCTAGATCGATAGGAAGCTTGCGATCTAGGTTTTCCTTGGTTTTCCACACCGCCTGTTCGGCCAGTGCGTTGACTAGCCAAGGTTGGCCTTGCGTCGATTGCCAGGCCAGTTCAATCGCATCTTCAGTGAAGATTTGCCCGGTCGCATCGGTGTGCTGCTGATATAGCGCCACCAGTTCGGCGCGGGAAAAATCCCCCAAACGCAGGCTTTCGGCTTTGATATTAAACGCGCTGCCGCCGGTAATCACTTCACCATCGGGCATGGTCATACGATAGTCGCGCACGTCGCGCACGCCGCACAGCACGACAGTTTGCGGGAAGAAATCTGGGCGGTCCGTGTAACCGGCGCGGATTTGGCGCAGTAAGGAAATTAACGTATCGCCGACTAAGGCGTCGACTTCGTCGAGAAACAAAACCAGAGGCTTCGAAAGTGACTCGCATAGTCTGCGGAGCACCTCAGTGAGCGCTGCCTGCGCGCCGCGCTCGGCCAAAATACTCGGTATTGCCGCATCAAAATCGCGCAACCCAAAAAGGCGACGTGCGTGCGAACCGATTTCCGCAACAATCGCACGAATCCCAGCCGCCACGTCGCCGCGCGCGGCCTGCGCGCCTTCGATGTTGACGTACAGCGCGGCAAAATTTGCTTCCGCATTTAAATAGTCGCGTAAGGCTAGCAAACAGGTGGTTTTGCCGGTTTGGCGCGGTGCGTGCAGGACGAAATAACGCCGCTGCCCTATCAAGGACAGCAGCGAATCCAAATCGACGCGCGAAAGCGGGTCCAGCATGTAATGCAAATCAGACGTTGACGGCCCGGCGGTATTGAAATGTTTTTCCATGCGAGCGAGTGTAACGCTTCAGGCCAGGGGTGCAGGTTTGCGTCACCCAAGGGCGGCGGCAAGCGCAACGATTTTACAGCGAATTTGCCTGCTCTAGCCGCAAACTGGCACATTCGGCTTCTTTTACAACTTTATGCGGCGATTGCTGCGGACCTGCCATGACTGAGCCTACCGAAACGCGCGACTACAAAGCCACGCTGCAACTGCCGGAAACCGCGTTTCCAATGAAGGGTGATTTGGCAAATCGCGAGCCTGCTGCGCTCAAGCTGTGGGCAGAAAATGATTGGTATTTTGCTATTCAGCGCGCCACGTCGGGCCGGAAAAAGTTTGTGCTGCACGATGGCCCGCCTTATGCCAATGGCGATATCCACATTGGCCATGCGGTCAATAAAGTGTTGAAAGACATCGTGGTTAAATCAAAACTACTGAGCGGCTTTAGCGCGCCCTATGTGCCCGGCTGGGACTGCCACGGCCTGCCGATTGAAGTTGCGGTGGAAAAGAAAGTGGGCAAAGTTGGCGCAAAAATTGACGCCGCGACGTTTCGCGCCGAGTGCCGAAAATTTGCCGCCGCCCAAATCGATAAGCAGCGCGAAGATTTCAAGCGTTTGGGCGTATTGGGCGATTGGTCAAACCCGTATCACACGATGGATTTTCAGTACGAAGCCAATCAAGTACGCGCGCTGGCGAAGATTTTTGCCAACGGCCACGTCGTGCAGGGGAAAAAGCCGGTCAACTGGTGCTTTGATTGCAAAAGCGCGCTGGCTGAAGCCGAAGTGGAATATGCGGAAAAGACCGACCCAGCGGTGGATGTGATGTTCGCGGTGGCGGATGCGAATAAGCTGGCGGCAGCGTTTGCTTTGACGACAAATATCACCGATGCCTATGCTGTGATCTGGACCACGACGCCTTGGACGCTGCCGTCGAATCAAGCGATCTCGGTCAACCCAGATTTGGCCTATGCACTGGTCAAAACCGCTCGCGGACATTTGATTTTGGCGCAGGCCCTGGTGGATCGCTGCCTGAAACGCTACAAACTGGACGGCGAAATCGTTGCCATTACCAGCGGTGATCGACTTGAGCGCTGCGACTTACGCCACCCCTTCTATGACCGCGCCAGTTTGATGATTACCGGCAGCCACGTGACCGCTGACGACGGCACCGGCTTGGTGCACACCAGCCCGGCATATGGCTTGGACGATTTCTACGCGATGAAACGCTACACCGACGAAGTGCTCAATCCAGTGGGTGTCAATGGCCGCTATGAAGCTGAGCTGCCAATCTTTGGCGGCATGAGCACGGCTGAGGCGAATCTAAAAATCGTCGAGCATCTGCGTGAATCAGGCAGTTTGCTAGCTGACTTCCAATATCTGCATTCGGTGGCGCACTGCTGGCGGCATAAAACCCCGACGATTTTTCGTGCCGCGCCGCAGTGGTTTATTTCGATGGACAAAGCCGGGCTGCGCGAAACGGCGCTGAACGAAATTCGCAAGGTGCGTTGGATTCCGGGCTGGGGCGAGGAGCGCATTGTCGGCATGATTGCGAACCGCCCCGACTGGTGCATCAGCCGCCAGCGCACCTGGGGCGTGCCGATTGCGATTTTCGTGCACAAAGAAACGCTGCTGCCGCACCCGCGCACGGCCGAGCTGATGGAGCAAGTCGCGCTCAAAATGGAGCACAGCGGCATCGACGCGTGGTTTGATTTAGACGCGTCTGAACTGTTAGGAAGCGAAGCAGATGCATATCAAAAAACACCGGATATTTTGGACGTATGGTTTGACTCAGGCGTCAGCCACAGCTGCGTGGTCGATGCCCGCCCCGAGCTTGGCCCGGCACCGGCGGATTTGTATTTGGAAGGTTCCGACCAACATCGCGGCTGGTTCCAATCGAGTTTGTGCGCCTCTGTGGCGATGCACGGGCGCGCACCGTACCGTCAGGTTTTGACGCATGGTTTTACCGTGGATCAGTTCGGCAAAAAGATGAGCAAGTCCGCCGGCAATGTCGTCGCCCCGCAAGAAGTTATTAAACTAATGGGTGCGGATGTGCTGCGTTTGTGGGTGGCGGCAACGGACTACAGCGCTGAGATGAATGTATCGGATGAAATCCTCAAGCGCGTCGGGGAAAGTTACCGGCGCATTCGCAATACGTGCCGCTATTTGCTCGCTAACCTCGATGGCTTTAGCCCGGAGATGGCGCTGCCAAACGATCAGCTGCTAGCGATCGATCAGTGGGTGCTCGATCAGGCGCATCAGCTGCAAACGCAAATTGAAACCGCATACGAGAACTATCAGTTCCATCAGGTTTACCAGCAGGTGCACGAGTTTTGTTCAGTCAAGCTAGGCTCGCTGTATTTGGACGTGCTGAAAGATCGCATGTACACGCTGAAAGTCGACTCCACCGCGCGCCGGTCTGGGCAAACTGCGATGTTTCACGTGATCCACGCCCTGGTGCGCTGGATCGCGCCGATTTTAAGTTTCACCGCTGAAGAAATTTGGCGCCATATCCCTGGCACGCCCGCGCAAACCGGCGGGCAGGGCAGTGTGTTCGTGCAGACGTGGTATCGCGATATCCCTGCATTACCGGCAAATGCGGCACTCAGCGCCAATGATTTCGCCCTGCTGGGCGAACTGCGCGAATTGGGCACCAAGGCGATGGAGCCATTGCGCGCAGCGAAACAAATTGGTTCGGGGTTAGATGCCGCTTTGACCGTGTATGTCGGAAATCATGCCTTAGCTACACTCAATAATATCGGCGACGAGCTGCGCTTTTATTTACTTGTGTCCGACGTGCATTTAGCGCCGCTGCAGACGATGCCAATGGGGATGGTCGCAATCGAAACCGCAGTTGGGCAAGTTGCGATCGCAGCGCGCGTCAGCACCGACGCCAAATGCGCCCGCTGCTGGCATCACCGGCCGGACGTCGGTGCCCACAGTGCGCATCCGGCTCTGTGCGGACGCTGCATTGAAAATGTCGACGGTGCGGGGGAAGTGCGTGGCTATTTCTAACGCTGCGCAAACGGGCAAGCTTAAAAGCAGCTGGAAGTTTGGCCTGCTGGTTTTAGCACTCGGCCTGTTCGCACTCGATCAATGGACAAAATGGCTGGCGGTAACGCATTTGAGTTACGGCGTACCGGTGCCGGTGTTGGTGCCTTGGCTCAACTGGACGCTGGTGCATAATTTTGGCGCGGCGTTTTCATTTTTGAGTCAATCCGGCGGCATGCAGCACTGGTTTTTTACTGGCATTGCGGCCGCGGCAGGTGTCGCTTTGCCGATTTGGATTTCGCGCCTGCGTTCAAGCGAAGCGATGCTGAGCATTGCGCTGACGATGGTGTGGGCAGGTGCTGTCGGCAATTTGATTGATCGCTTGCGCTTTCGCTATGTGGTTGATTTCATCCACGTGCACTGGAAAGACGTGTGGAATTACCCAGTATTCAACGTCGCGGATTCAGCGATTACCGTTGGTGCGGTGCTTTTAATTACGCATGAACTTTGCGCTTGGTGGCGTGGTCGCAAGATCTAATTCCTGCATCACGCGACACACTTGATTTCTAACATAAACTCATTTTTAGGCGCCAACGTTGATGCACGCGCCGCTTGCATGCATCTGCAAAATTTGTATGCGCGGGCGCAAAAACAGATGGCTGCACACGCCGTCAATACCGCCTTGGTCGTCGTTGGAATTACTGTTTTTTTTTGGCTGCGTGGAAGTTTTTCGCGCCCAATATGGCTGAACACTTTCGCGCCGCATATCAGTGCCCTGTTGGTCGCAATCGTGCTGGGCGAAATTTATTTTAATTTTCGCCAGGGTGCGTTGCTTTTGTGCAGCGATTGGCTTGCGGTTGCGCCGATACCGCAGGCGCAGCGCAGCGCTTATTTGCGCGCAAAAGTGGCGCTGCGCAGTGCTATCAGTTTGTCCGGCTACACGGCTTTTGCGGCACTATTATTGGGCGCGCGGTATGCGGCGCTGGTACTGGTGTTTGCTTCGGGTTTGAGCGTCTTACTGCTTTTGCTAGTGCCCAAATTGCCGACGGATTTAGTACGGCAATTAGTAAATGTTGAGGTGAAACACGGCGTCAAGGCCGGACACGTTCGTCTGACACCTTTTTCTGCGTGGTTTCACAGCGCTGTGCCGCCAATCGCGCAATTAACTTGGTGGTGGCTAGTGCCTTTATTGGCCCTGCCTATGGGAAGTAACCTAATGATCATCGTGCGCGTCACGTTGGGGTTTTTGTTGCTTTTGCGCTTTGCTGCAGTGTGCCAAGCGCTTTCAAGTGCAATGCATCAGATCACGCAATTGACCAACGCCACGCCGCTTCAGCCCAGTTTTTTGTATCGCGCGGCAGTATTGTTTTCGCTGCACGCCGCCGCTGCCCTGGGCCTGTTGTGTATTTCGCTAACCGGCTTCAGCGCGCGGATGGCAGTGGTATCGGCTACGTTTTTGCTAGGCCTCATGGTGTTGGGCACTGCGCTGCATTTCAGCTTTGGCTTTCGTAACAGCGTTTCGGGCAGCTTTGCTCGGGCTCAGGCGGCACTCGTTATCGCCACGATTTTTGCGCTGTGCGCGGCGAGCGCGCCACCACTTTCGCTGCTTGTTTGCGCCGTTCTTTGGCCGTGGCTGTATCGACGCGGTGTGAAGCCATGAGCGCGCCGTCTTTGATGTCATCAATTCAAAATGTTTATAAAATCATGCTGCTAGTCGATCAGATGGATGCGCATATTGGCGCACAACAAATTCTATACGCCATTGATTTCGGGGTGCGTGCGGGTACGGTGCTGGGTTTAGTTGGCCCCAACGGCAGCGGTAAATCTACCCTGATTCGTTGCATCACCGGCCTGTTAGCGCCGACGCGCGGCAGCGTGCAGGTGTCGTCGCACAATATTCAAACGCATCCACTTGCTGCGCGCGCGTGCTTAGGTTTTGCGCCCGACCCAAATCTATTGCCGCCCGCGCTAACGGTGCGCCAAGTGCTGCGCTTGAGCGCCATCGCGCGTTCCAATCGTGGCAATGAAGCCGTGCCAGATGCAAGCTACCAGCAGGCCGAACGCTTAGGCCTAAAGCGCTATTTGGACAGCTACATCAGCACGTTATCATTAGGTACCAAACAAAAAGTTTCGGTGCTCATCGCCCTGATGCACAGCCCGCCGCTGTTGATATTGGACGAGGTTTTTAATGGCTTGGATCCGAAAAGCGCTTATGTGCTCAAACAAATTTTGCGCGAAATGGCGTCTGTGGGCTGCGCGATCATACTGGCTACGCACGGGCTGGAATTGGCGGCAGATTTGCTTAGTGAAATGCTGCTGCTAAGCGATGGTCGCGTAGCCGCGCACTGGCAGGCGGGGGCGTTTACCGAGCTACGCACCCAGGGTGCGGCGGGATTAGAACGGGCGATTGTGCAGGCGCTTGCGAGTGATGCGGATTAAAGCAGCATAAGGTTTGCCTTTGTTGCGTTTGGCACGGCACTCAATGCAACACCCTGATCGAAACTTACTAGGCATGCGTTATGTGCGGTGGCGAGCGCAAGCAAGTACAAATCTGTGATCTGATTGTGGCCGCTGACGCGAGAAAAATTAACATGGGCATCGTCTCGCAAAGATATATCGTCAGGCCAAAAAATATGGTCGAACTCGCTGCATACCCGTTTCAGTTGCGTTCGTACGCGGTCGAGGCCAAACGGGCCAATTCGGCCGTAGCTCGGCAAATTAAGAACCCGAATTACCGCGTTTTCCACCATCGGACACGTGGCAATTTGTAAATTTGGGCGCGCCATTAGGATGTTGGCGGTGTTTGAATGTACGTGCGCATCATCAAACAGAGCGATCCAAACATTGACGTCGAGTAATAGGCGCATTAGATACCTTCGCGTGCCATCAATTCGCGCA
>JANNYO010000497.1:0-12732 GCA_031410115.1 Rhodanobacteraceae bacterium
GGCGCAACAATTTTAAGCGTTGCGTAAATTCTATGAACCCTGAGGCCAAGCCAGAAAATCAAAATCACGCGGTATTAGCGCATGTTTTAGCGATCGACGGCCCGAGTGGCTCGGGCAAGGGCACGATCAGCCGGGCAGTGGCGCGCGCACTGGGCTGGCATTTTTTGGATTCCGGTGCGCTGTATCGCGTGGTTGGGCTCGCCGCAACCCAGGCGGCCGTGAATCTTGCCGACGAAGCGGCCGTTGTTCGGGTTGCGCAAACCTCGTCGTTTCGTTTTTTTGAGCGCGAAATTGATGACCCGCGCGTGATTTTGGACGATATCGACGTCACCGATGCGATTCGCACTGAGGCTGTTGCCGCCGCAGCGAGCTTGGTTGCAGCGTTTCCGTTGGTGCGTTCGGTGCTTTTGGACAAACAGCGCGCGCTGCGCCAACCGCCGGGTTTAGTCGCTGATGGCCGGGATATGGGCACCGTGGTGTTTCCGGATGCCCGCCTGAAAATTTTTCTTGAAGCAAGCGTTAACGAGCGTGCGCAACGGCGCTATAAGCAGTTGATGCAAAAAGGAGTTTCGGCTAGTCTTGCCGACCTTTTGCAGGACTTGGCCGCGCGTGATTTGCGTGATCGGAGTCGGGCAGTAGCGCCACTGAAGTGTGCTGATGACGCGGTTTTGATCGATTCCACCAGTATGTCGATTGAAGATGTGTTCAGTGCGGTGATGTCGCATGCTGCCAAAGTTGGCATCCACGCTGCGCCATAGAGTTGTTTTCGCCGATCGCGAATTCAAATTTATCCAGCCAAATGGCAGTTTGATTTTATGACCCGCTAAAGGTTATTCGCCCACTTGAGAATTCTGCTTGAGTGAGTATTTTTTAACTTCAACAAGTTACGGGAAGGCAGCCTGCCAAGCCCGTCATTGGAAAATATCATGTCTGAAAGTTTTGCCGAATTATTTGAACAGTCTGAGCGCCTAAGCAAGTTACGTCCAGGTGCCATCATTTCCGGAATCGTAATCGAAATTCGTAATGATTCCGTGGTGATTAACGCCGGTCTAAAATCTGAAGCGGTGCTGCCGATTGAGCAGTTTCGCAATGAAAAAGGCGAGTGCGAAGTTTCTGTAGGTGACGAAGTTAAAGTCGCATTAGAAGCGATCGAAGACGGTTTCGGCGAAACCAAGCTCAGCCGCGAAAAAGCCAAGCGCTCACTGGTGTGGGACGAGTTGGAAGTTGTGCTCAACGCCGGTCAAAGCGTTATGGGCAAAATCAGCGGCAAAGTCAAAGGTGGCTTTACCGTCGATATCAAAGAAATCCGCGCATTTTTGCCGGGCTCGCTGGTGGATGTGCGCCCTGTGCGCGATCCAGTATTCCTGGAAGGCAAAGAGCTGGAATTCAAAATCATCAAGCTCGATCGCAAGCGTAACAACGTTGTGGTCAGCCGCCGTGCCGTGGTCGAAACCGAATTCAGCGCCGACCGCGAGCAGCTGGCTGAGAAACTACAAGAAGGCGCGATCCTCAAAGGCACTGTTAAGAACCTCACCGATTACGGCGCATTTGTTGATCTCGGCGGCATCGATGGCCTGTTGCACATTACCGACATGGCTTGGAAGCGCGTGCGCCATCCATCCGAAGTCGTCAATGTTGGCGACGAGTTGGAAGTTCGCGTATTGCGCTTTGACAAAGAACGCAACCGCGTCAGCCTTGGCCTGAAACAGATGGGCGAAGATCCATGGGTCAATATTGCCCGTCGTTACCCAGCCGGCACGCGCGCATTCGGCAAAATCAGCAACGTCACCGAATACGGTTGCTTTGTTGAGCTAGAAGCGGGCGTCGAAGGCTTGGTGCACGTTTCAGAGATGGATTGGACAAACAAAAACGTTAACCCAGGCAAAGTGGTGCAAATTGGTGACGACACCGAAGTCATGGTTCTGGACATCGATGAAGAGCGTCGCCGCATTAGCTTGGGCATGAAGCAGTGCATGTCCAATCCTTGGGAAGCCTTTGCTGGCAACTTTAAGAAAGGTGACAAAGTCGGCGGCAACATTAAATCCATTACCGACTTCGGTATCTTTATCGGCCTCGACGGTGGTATCGACGGCCTCGTGCATTTGTCCGATATTTCGTGGGCAGCGCCGGGCGAAGATTTGGTGCGCAACTACAAGAAAGGCGATCGCATGGAAGCGGTGGTGCTTGCCGTTGACCCTGAGCGCGAGCGTATTTCCCTAGGCCTCAAGCAACTCGAGCAAGATCCGTTTGGTTCTTACATGGCGAACAATCCGAAGGGCTCCGTGCTCAAGGGTACCGTCAAAGAAGTTGACGCCCGCGGTGCCACAATTGAGTTGATTGACGGCGTTGAAGGCTATGTGCGCGCCTCCGATATCTCACGTGACCGTGTTGATGATGCGACCTTGCACTTGAAAGTCGGTCAAGAAATCGAAGCGAAGTTTATTGGTATGGATCGTAAGGGCCGCACCATGCAGCTGTCGATTCGCGCCAAAGACGACGCCGAACTGACCGAAGCGATGGATGACTATCAAGCAGCGGCGACCGGAAGCACGAAATTAGGTGCATTAATGGGTGCGTTGAAGCGTTAAGCTTAGGTTGATATCCAGCAAGCAGCGGCGCTGACTCTTTTTTTCGTGTCGCCTTCCGGCGAGACACTTTTTTCGTGTCGCCTTCCGGCGAGACTTCAGCGCCGCTGCCTAGCTTGGGTAACAAAATTACCTGTTACCAACGCCATCAACATAGCTGTTTGTCCGTGTCGCCTTCCGGCGAGACTTATTGTCCGTGTCGCCTTCCGGCGAGACTTATTTGCCTGAAATTGTTGTCTCTACGAGGCCTTCGATGACCAAATCTGAATTGATCGACGCGATTGCCGCGCGGCAAACGCACCTTGGTTTTATGGATGTTGAGTTGGCAGTTAAGTCCGTTCTGGATCAGCTCAGCGATGCGCTCGAGCAGGGTGAACGGGTCGAAATTCGCGGCTTCGGCAGTTTTTCGATCAATTTTCGCCCTGCACGGGTCGGGCGAAACCCAAAAACCGGCGCAACCGTGTCGCTGCCCGGGAAAAGTGTGCCGCACTTTAAGCCTGGCAAAGAACTTCGGGATCGCGCCAACGGTACGGTCAGCGTGATTAAACCCAAAGGCCGCCGGAAAAAAGCCGATAGCCAGAGTGGTGCGGTAACGGTCAGTGTGGCGGCGCGCTAGTGCGGCTGTTATCACGCATTATTTTAATTCTGACACTGATCACCGCAGCGGTATTCGGTGCATTTAACGGCGGCATGGTTGAACTGGACTTTGTTTTTGCTAAGTGGAACTTGCCGCTCGGCGTGGCATTGCTGGCATTCCTAGTGATTGGCGCACTGGTTGGTGTTGCTAGCGCGTATTTGGCGTTCGTGCCGAAGTTAAAAACGGAACTGAAACGACGTGGCGACGCGCCCAAAGCGTGATCCAGCGTGAATTGGTCGGAACTCGCGATTGTTTTACTGCCGTTTGCCTCGTTAAGCGGCTACCTCATCGGCAAGCGGGGCGGTGAAAAATCCAGCGGGCAGCGTGTCGATCAGCTGTCTAAGCAATATTTCCAGGGTTTAAATCATTTGCTCAATGAAGAGCAAGATCAAGCGATTGCGCTGTTTGAGCGAATCGCGGACGACGACACGGATCGCTTTGAAACCCAGCTTGCGCTCGGGAGTTTATTCCGTCGCCGTGGTGAGCTTGAACGCGCGATTCGCCTGCACCAGGATTTATCGGTGAAAGCGATGCTGACCACGGAACAACGCGCTATCGCACTGTTGGAGCTGGGCGATGATTTCGTCCGTGCGGGCTTACTGGATCGGGCCGAGGCACTGTTCGATGAGCTGCTTGCCATCGATGCGCAAAGTGCGCCGGCACTGAAACAGCTGATTGGCATTTATGAGCAAGAGCGCGATTGGGCGAAAGCAGCGAACGCAGCGAACGCGTATCAGCGCATTAGCGGCGAAGCGATGGGTCGGCTGATTTCACATTTTTATTGTGAGGCGGCGCTGGTGACACAGCAAAATAACGCCGATCGCTCGACGAGCGGCTTTGACGACGCTTTGGCACTAGCAATAACCGCCGATCCAGATTCGGTTCGTGTGGCGTTGATGCGCGCTGCGCGTGCGATTGAAATGGGCGATGCGTTGGGCGCAAGTGCAGCCCTAATGCACGCGGTTGAAATCGACACGCTATTTGTGCCCGAAACCTTGCCCATTTTGACGCAACTGCGCAATCTGGATGCGCCAGGCAGCGATGCGTTACTGGATCGCTTTGTCTTGCTCGAAAAAGGCACGAACGCACTGTTGGCACGGGCACAAACGCTCGACAGCGCTGAAGCGACAAAACTATTGCACGCGCGTCTCAGCGTAAAACCGAGCGCCCGGGTGTTGGCGCATTGGCTAAAATTGCGGCCCACATGCGCCGATTCCAGCGCAGGCGCGAACAACGCTGGGGCGAACAACGTGGGGGCGAACATCGGCGACTTGAGCTTTATGTTTGACTCGCTTGCGCAGGCAAACAGCTCAAAATTGACGCATCGCTGCGCCCAGTGCGGCTTTGGCATGGTCCAGCAGCATTGGCAGTGCCCAAGCTGTAAGGCCTGGGGCACGATTAAACCCTTGGTGCTGGTTTAATTGGCAGCGCCTGCTTACGCCGAGTTCGCCTGTGCCATCGCTTTGGGTTTGCTTGGAACGGGTCTGAGCGTGTTGTGCATGACAAAGCTTGGGCGTTTGGATGCGCCCGGTGCGCGCCGCACGCACCAGGTTGCAACGCCGCGTGCGGGCGCGCTCGGCATTGCGCTGGTCGTGGTGATTTATACATTTTTCCACCCGAGTGCAGAACTTTGGCTGTTGAGCGCATTGGCGGGCGTGGGCTTATTGGATGATTTTTTCCCGCAACCGGCGGCCTTACGCCTGGCGCTGCAGCTGGCATTTTGCAGCGTCGCCGTTTACAGCCTGGGCGATATTTGGCCGAGCGGGCCAATTATTTTAGTCCGCATCACACTGGTGTTGAGCGCGGTTTGGCTGGTCAACGCGGCAAATTTTTTGGATGGGCGCAACGGCTTGCTGGCGGGAAATCAGGTGTTTTTTCTATGCGCTTTACCCATGATCGGGGTGCACTGGCCCCTGGCGTTACCACTCGCAGGTCTTTGGCTCGGGTTTTTACCGTTTAACTTTCCGCGCGCTCGAATTTTTATGGGTGACGTCGGTAGTTACCTAATTGGTGCCACTCTGGCCTGGGTGGCGCTGCAAGCGGCGCAAAGCTCGATTGTTAAAACGCTCAGTGTACTGGTGGCGATGAGTGCGATGCTGGCGGACCCAAGCTTGACCCTGCTGCTGCGCATGACACAGGGCAAGCGGATTTATCTGCCGCACCGCGAACACCTATACCAAATGCTCGCGCGTACTGGCGTTAGCGACACAAAACTCTTGGCGATTTACTTAGTCTATGCTTGCGTAAGTTTTTTGATGGCGCGAATAATTGTCATGCAGACCAGTTTAAATGCGCTGTATCTAGTGGTGCTTTGGTGCACGCTGTCTGGTTTGCTGTGGCTGACTGCGCGCCGTCGCGTGCTGCGGCGTTTTCGCCTGATACGCCCTGCTCGAGCACGAAAATGAGCTTCCTTGAACGCGTCAAATTTATTGTTTTTCACCCGCGTATTGCCGTGGTGCTGCACGATTTAGCGATGGTCGCGCTGGCTTGGTATCTGGCAAAAGTTTTTCGCTTGAGCTTTGAGCCGATGAGTAGCATGAAGGCGTTAAAACTCACGGAAATTTCCCTGGTGATCTTGCTGCAGGGTTCAGTTCTTTGGTGGACTGGGCTGTATCGCGGCCTCTGGCGCTTCGCCAGTTTGCCGGATTTATACAATATTGCGCGTGCCGCTGCCGTGGGTGCGGCGGCGGTTGGCGTCAGCTTATTTTTGTTTGATCGCTTGAGCAATACCCCGCGCACGGCGCTGTTGTTTTATCCGCTACTGCTAACGGTGTTGCTCGGCGGCCCGCGCTTGATGTATCGCTATTGGAAAGATCATCGTTTGGATTTATATGCCGGTATTGGCGCGCGCAAACGCGTGTTGGTTCTGGGCGCAGGGCGCGCGGGCGAACTGCTGGTGCGTGATTTACGCGCGGCTGGACAATATCTAGCCGTGGGTTTTTTAGACGACGACCCGGCACTTGCCGGCGCGCGCGTGCACGGTATTCCAGTGTTAGGCAACTTGAGTGAATTAGCGCGTTTAGCACCCGAAGTGGCCGCCGAGATGCTGTTGATCGCCATGCCGTCGATCAATCGGGTGAAAATGCAGGCCGTGGTCGAGTGCTGCGAGCGCAGCGGTCTGCCGTTTCGTATGGTGCCGCGCCTACAAGACGTGGTGTCCGGGCGCTCGCAGTTCAACGCCCTCAAAGAGGTTGCGATTGAAGACTTGTTAGGTCGTGAACCCGTTGCATTGGACTGGACCGCGATTCGCCAGCAGCTGGCGGGCAAGCGCATTTTAGTCACCGGCGGCGGTGGCTCGATTGGTGCTGAGCTTTGTCGCCAAGCCGCACGCTTAGGTTGTGCCAGCCTAACAATACTTGAGCTGAGCGAATTTAATTTGTATCAAATCGAACGCGAATTAAAATCCGAATTCCCCGACTTGCAGTTGAACGTTTATTTGGGCGATGTCGGCGATTCAATCACGTGTCATCACGTCATTGCGCGCACCAAGCCCGAAGTCGTTTTCCATGCGGCGGCGTTTAAACACGTGCCGATGTTGCAGCAGCAAACGCGTGAAGCACTGCGCAATAACGTGCTGGGCACGTTAACTATCGCCACCGCCGTGCGTGACAGCGGCTGCGAGATATTCGTACTGATTTCAACCGACAAAGCCGTCAACCCAGCCAACGTAATGGGCGCCAGCAAGCGCGCGGCGGAACTAGCTTGCCGCATGATTGCAGCCAGCGGCAACACCCGCTTTGTCACTGTGCGCTTTGGCAATGTCTTGGATTCTGCTGGCTCTGTTGTGCCTTTATTTCGTGAGCAAATTCGCGCCGGTGGGCCAGTTACCGTCACGCATCCAGCAGTGACGCGCTATTTTATGACGATTCCGGAAGCGTGCCAGCTGATTTTTCAAGCAGCGGTGTTAGGGCGCGGCGGTGAAATTTTGGCACTTGATATGGGCGAGCCGGTACTGATTAGCTATCTGGCTGAGCAAATGATTCGTCTTGCCGGCAAAGAACCGGGGCGCGAAATTGCGATTGTCTACACCGGTTTACGTGAAGGTGAAAAGCTGTTTGAGGAGCTGTTTTACGAGCAAGAATCCTATGATTCCACCGCGCACGAGAAGATTTTTTTGGCACGTCAGCGCGAAGTTAGCGTGCCGGAATTAGCGCAGCTGTTCGCCCGCATTGGAGCTGCCGTACGGCGTTTTGACGAAGTTACTTTGAAAGAATGCCTAGACAAATTGGTGCCAGAATTTGCGCCGCTAGCAGCGGAAGTCAAGACTTCCGCGCTGAAACGCGTGGTTTGATTATTTGATTGATTGATTGATTGATTGATTGATTGAAAGATTGATTGATTGATTGATTGAAAGACGCATGGAATGCTGAAAGAGATGCGGCCATGCAAGCTTTAGCTATCCAAAAACCGGCGCGTCTACCTCTTCGCCTGCCTCTAAGGATTCTCAAACGAATCTGCGAAAATCACCGCCGGGTTTTGCCCGAAGCGCGGCTCAACGCCCCAGTTGGGAATATCGCCAAAGCCGCTACCCCGCACGACGGACCAGTTGCTGGCAGCTGTCAGCCTTGCCCAGGCGGCGGCAGCGCCGCTGGCTTGATGATCCACGGCGTAAGCAATCGCCGGCAGCAAGTTGCCCCAGTAGCCATCCGAGGCAGACGAGGGTGCGCTGCCCGACGATCCCAGCAAATTATTGCTGCAAGCGCCGCCGCCTGGTGTGGCGGCAAATACTTGTGCCCAATTACTGAACCACGACGTCGGTGCGCTGTTACCGCCGGTACTAATTTTGGCGTTGTAGGCGCTGGCATAGTTGAAGCAATAACCGGCACTGGTGCCGAGGATGCCGACCACACCTTGATACAGCCAATCACGTGTTTGCCGATAAGCCGTCATATCCGCCAGCGGCTCCAGATCCGATCCCATGCCCAGCGATTGCATCATGAAATGTTGCATCCACGGCGCCACCGTGCCCGGCGCGTAGGCGTCGATGTTGTATTCATAGAAATAACCGATGCCATTGGCCCCCAAGGTGGTTGTTACCGCCGCCCAATGCGCGATATTGTTCGCCAGCAGGGCGCGATATTCCGCCGCAACTGGATCCCCGCTGGGTGCCACGCCAGCGTACTGGCTCAAGGTGCGCAAACACCACGCGACCGCCCGTGTTTGGCCCGTCATTAACCTGGCCGTACCTAGGCCATTGGCCGAGGTATTCATCAAATAGCAAAGCGCTGCTTGGTCGGCCATAGTCTCCAAATAGTAATAGTCGCCGCTGATTAAATAAGCCAGATAGCCGCCGGAACCATGATGCGCTACATCCCATTGCAGCGGCCCAGCACCCAGTAACGTGGCGCCGCCTTGGCCGGGCCCGTCCACCGTCCAGGTCGGCCGTGCAGTGGGCGTAGGTGTATTTTGCGTCAGGCTATCTTTCCAAACGATGGGATAACTGCTCAGTGCTTGCGCACCGGCAAAAACAGCGCGCTGCGCACGCGAATCGGCATGCGATGTCAGGTACAGCGCGTCCCAGAGTGGCAGCAGACCGATTTGATCTTGGAACCCGGCTTCGCCCATGTGCGCAGTCCAGCCTGCATAGGAAAACGGCACATAGGTTTGTATGAGTCCATCGAGCGCGCCGCCGCTTGGGGTATTGATCATGTAGTTAGGAACCATGCGACTGCGCACCAAATAGTCGGTGTCCAGGCGCGCCTCGACAACGCTAGCAGCGCCGATCCACGCCTCCTGCGACCAGCGCGTATGGGCGTAATGCGACATCGCAGCGCCGCTATTATTGAACACCGACACGCCACCGATCACCACACTGGGCACATAGCTGCGATCAGTACTCGCCAGATCCAACCGACCGTTGTCGATCCAGGTACGCACAAAGATTCGACCACTTTTGAAGTAGCGCACTTGAAACCAAACCGACAGCGTGGGCTCGCCGCCCGGTGCGCCCCGGTAATGCGCTTCCACCATTTCAGGACCACTGATCCAGGTGCGAACTGGCGCCGACAGTAAACTGCTTAAGCTGACGCTTCCGAGCGTGCCAAGGGTAACCACAGCGGTCGGACTCGCGTTCTGAATGTCGATCGCCGTCAGCGGCGTTCCGGCAGGCACCGTACCGGCCGCGTCAACCACAATCGCACGCGGCTGCCCGGCGAGCAAATTCGCTTGTCCCGATGCAACAGCGTGCTTCACGCTGCCATCGTTCCAGCGCGCTTTAACGATGACTTGCGTATCGTTGAGCACCAGCATCGGTAGGCTAGGCACATCGCCTTTGCGAAACACCAGGGCGAGGCTAAAAGGCTGTACGCCGGTTTGCGTCGAGCTCAAAGAAATCGTCGTCACCGGCGATGCGATAGCACGCGTGGAATCCGGCATTTCGCTGGCCATGCTCGATGTCGCCAGGGCAAAAAATGTTAGGTAAATTAGAAATTTTCGCTTCATCTGTTTGATCCTTTTTGACACATTGCGCAAAGCGTCAGTTTTCAAAACCGTTGGTAAACAGCAATCCGCTTGCGGTCAAACGCAGTGCGAAGCAGTTGTCATCAATGGCATTGCAAACCACATACAAATTGTCGGTGGGCGAATAGCGAAACCGTCCAAAAGTGCCGTTCTCCATCGCCGTCGGTCCGCCCGCAAAAGTGCGGGCCTCGCATTGCCCGGTTAAGCCGTCAAGCACTTCAACCCGGTCGCCGTTCGACCAGGCGACGAGGCGATCAAGCACCGGGTCATATTGCCAACCGGCGCGGTCGTTGCTGAGAAATGTGCATCCGCTGGTCGAGCGCGAATGGTCAACCAATCCGGTGGTAAGTGGGTTACTGATGTCATACCAATGTAGAAAGCTGGAGCTGACGTCGTACCAGTAATAGCGCCGGCGCAGCGGGTCGATAACCGCATTTTTATAGCTGGTGACGGAAAACTCCACACTGCGCTGGGTCCAGTTCGAGGCTACCGGGTCGTAGGAAAACAATGCATTGGTATCACGTGCGTAAACCAAGTTGGTTTGCGCATCGCGGGTAAACGACAAATTGAAATCGCCGCCCGGCGCTACGCTCGTAACTTGCCGTGTCCAGCTGTCGTTAGCGGGGTCAAACAACCAGGTATCGCGGTCAAAAAAACCGCACTTCCAGCGCGCGCCACCAAACATCAACAAACGATTACTGGCGGGGAAAAATTCTAAGTTGCTATAGGTGTGTCTGGCCACCGGTCGCCCATCAGCGTATGAGGCGTTGGTGCCGTCAATGCAACCGTCGCGCACCGGAAAACTCGGCTGATTGAGCCGACTCAATTGCAGTGTATTAACGTCCAAAACATAGACTTCGTTGCCGGCGTAATCCGCATGACCACCGCCCAATATATAGAGCTTGTTGCGTTGCGCGTCGAAGGCACCACCGCTCCAGGCGCCGGTAAGATTTTGGCAAACCCCGAACGAGCCCGGGTCGGCGTTTGGAAATGGGCACAGTGGCCTAATTTTGCTGTTCGCAATTTCATGCCAACCCAAATCGGGAGGAACGCTTTTTACCGTATCGCCTTGCGGCGAGACTGCTCTGCCGTGTCGCCTGTTCGGCGAGACTGTTTTTTCCGTATCGCCTTGCGGCGAGACTGTTATCGCTGCTGCTAGCGTCGGTAGCGCGAGCAGTACCAAAGCCAAGCGTCGCATGCGCCCAGTGGGCGTGGCAGTGCCAGTTCGAAACAGGCGCAGCGTTCGCATCAACGCCTCTATGCTCGGCATGTAGTGCTCCTACAACAGCGGATTTGTTTGCCTTGGCAAACCAATCAACAGGAAAGTCCCAACCCCTAATTTCACATAGAATACACATATCACGGTAAACATGACACGGATAGGGTTGAAAACGAGGTTGCGACGCCAGGAAAAGCTCAAGTGAAAAGTGCTGGAACAGAAATTCCACCGACCACAGATTGACGCTATGGGCAACTCGGTACGCCCATCGGAATTGATCCAACAGGTGCATACGCGGCAAAATTTCCGGTGGCTAACCAGGTGTTAAATCCGGTCACGTAGTTGGTCGGCACGCCAGCCACCGGCACCGTCTGGTTGACATAAGTGCGCGTGCTCAACAGACCCTCGTGATCACCGCAGCGTGGCGCAAACACACCAGGCGCTTGCCATTGTGCATCAGCTGAGACGGCGGATAGTTCACTGGGATAGCGCGGCAAAAGTTGAGCGTTGACATCATATATCTGCTGCAAATTCAGTACGGTACCTAGCGATTGCTTGAAACCCGCCATGCCGATAGGGTATGAACCGCCAATGGCTGCATCCGGGTAGAACTTCCTCCAGACATCGGCATAGGCCACAGGATCCAACTGATCCGTGCGCGTGAAATAGCTGGTGGTGATGTGGTGACGCTGCAAATGCGTCTTATCGGCGCAGCGTGCGGGCAAGTCAACGTTAAGTAACTCACAGCTTTCATCATTGCGCGCATTCCATAAGCGGCGCATGACCTGATGCCATTCAAAATCCATCTGCGCGTGAAAATCCGAAAATCCACTTAGCGCAGTCGAATAGGGAAAGGCTTGGGCATCAGGGCCTGAACCCGCATCAAAAAGGCCCCGAACCAGGGTAGTCGCATTGACATTGCGTTGGCCTTTGCGGTTTGCATGGCGGTGCCATTAGTGATTGAGGCGCTGAGCACGCCAACAGTGGCTTGGCCGCGAACGCGGTTGACGTTTATTGAAAGCGATCCGGCATTTTCGGCAACGCTTAACGTGGGCGCATCAAACGCTGCATAGCCTAAGCCGGATTGCAGCTCGAACAAATCGTTGACGCCGTTATTATCGTTAGCGCTTTGCATTTTTCTCTTTTGCAACTGATTTGGTGCCTAACGACACCAACAATGCCGCTGATGCGTTTTTGTGGAGCGCCACCACTGGCATTCGCCGCCTGAGTGTCAGACTGCCATCAAAATTTGCAACCACCGTGCCGGGGGTCGCGGCCGCATTGTTAGACGGCGCGCCAGCGGTGTTGCGTGAGATCACATCAAGGGCACCGGTACTTAGATTTTTACGGTAGAAGTGTGTGGACAATGTGCTGGCGGTGTCGGGATGCAGATCGCGCGCACTGCTTTTGAAAAAAACATAGTTGCCATCGCCCGACAGCGCGCCACCTGAGCAACCCACATCGTTTGATGAAATGCCAATCGTGGGCCCGCAGACATCCATAGAGGTTTTGCTCTGAGTATCCAGCACATACACGCGCGCCGTGCCGGAGCGATGTGCCGAAAACGACGCCGAGTCAACTTGCGCGGCAGGCGTTTGATACAAAACGCGCCTGCCAAGGTCGTCCATATCTAAAAACAGCGGCGGCTCGGAAGTGACGCTGCTCGCCAGACCAAAGCCGCGCTGTCCCTCACGTGCGACCGCCGCGACCAGCGGGGAGCCCGATAAACTAGCGCGGTAGAGATCACTTTTGCCGTTGACATCGGTGGGATCAAAATCAATAAAACTGCGCTCACTCGCAATAAAACAAAGCTGCAAGCCGTCATCTGAAAC